>CABZSV010000003.1 GCA_902528575.1 uncultured Pelagibacteraceae bacterium | reverse complement strand
AATGCATTAGTAGAAATTAAAGCATGATCTTTATTTAGACCAAATTTTTGGAATATTTTAATGACTTGTTTTTTTAAAACTGGGGTCTTCATTTCATCCCCTTAACATTTATCCTTTACCACGCCAAGGTATAGTTTTATCAATTATTTTTCTTAATGTAATATCAAATAAAAGACCCAGTAGACCCATAATAAATATTGTTATCCAAATTACCTCGTATTGGAAGTACTTTTTAGCAACGTTTTCGACAAAACCGATACCTGTTGTACCCGCCAAAAACTCTGCTGCAACAAGTGTTCCCCAACACATACCAACGGCTACTCTAATTCCTGTAAGAATTTCAGGAAGTGAATTTGGGAAAATTACATGTCTTAAAATTTGTTTTTTAGTAGCTCCCAATGAGTGTGCTGCATGAATTTTTGATAATTGTGTTCCTGATGCACCAGCTCTTGCAGAAATAATCATTATCGATAAAGAGACCATAAATAATAAAAATACTTTTCCAGAGTTGTCAATTCCAAGTACAGAAATAATCAATGGTGCCCATGCAAGAGGAGGAACAGGTCTATAAAGTTCGATTAAAGGATCAAAGAAACCTTTGGCAAACCTATTTAGACCCATAAATAAACCTAAAGGTACACCAATTATGATACCAAAAATTAATCCTAAAAATACTCTTAAAAAAGAATCCCAAATATGTCCGTATGGGACAGGTATTTTAAATAATTTAAAGTCACCTGTAACAACTTTTAATACATTGCTTTTAAAGTTTTCTTTTACAATTCCATCTTTAGTATGCACCGGATATTCACCAGGCAATATATCTGCTATCCAATCTGGTAAAATAAACCCTATCATTTTACTCACATCAACCATCTCAATCCATAAAAGAGGAATATTTTTGTAGCCAACACTTGGTTTTGACATCAGGATGAATTTATTAAAAGTATCAGATGGTTTTGGTAGCCATCTTCCTGAACCCTGTTCTGAACACGTTGGTCCACTTGCAACAATTGTTCCAGCAGGGAATAAAAGAATATCAATTAATCTTAATCCGCCTTGCTCTTTATTTTGCAATTCATCAAACTCAATTATTGCTTCTTGCATTTCATTTAATGCATTAGGTGGATAGATACTTGCAAACTCTATTCTTCTTGCAATTTTAACAATGTTTTTTGCATAATCAGATGCAATTTCCTGATTGTCATCTAAACTTTTTCTATAAGCTTTAATATCATCTTTAAGTTGTTTTATTGCATTTTTAAACTGTGGATTATGATTTCTTAGTTTAAAAAATTTATCATCAATAATTTTTAGTTCAGCCGCAGCTGCAGCAAATTTTAAACCTCTATTTGTTTGCGGTGCAGTGGGTATTTCTATTGTATTTTCAATAGAACCACTTCCAGAATCTATTGTTGTTATTCCCCAACCACCTTGTTCATTAATAAGTTTTTGTCTTTCTATTTTCTGACTATCTGTTTCAAAAGGATAATCTTTATTTTGGAAATTTGAACTTAGAAGTCTGATTTCCTCTGTCATTTCTTTGATTTTAATCTTAGTTTCTATTTCCAATAATTCTTCACTAGTTAAGAAAGGAATTAATTTAGAAGTTCTATCAATATAGCTTACTAGAATTGTTTTTTGCTGATCATCTAAGTCTGAAGATCCATTTATTTCACTAGCAATTTTTTTAAGATTTTTATTTTCGATTTTTATAATTGATGTGCTTTTGAATTCTCTTTCTTCAATAGGGAATTGATATTTTAATCCGAGTAAAGACTCATTTATTTTAGCAACTTGACATAATTCATTTGCTGATTTTGGATAAAAGCCTTTTGCAATATCCCATGAATAATACAGCCATAACATGAGAATTGCACTAGTTCCGACTATTACCCAGTGGGTTCCACCTTTTGCTCTCTCTGGATTACCAAATACAGCATCAACTTTTTCAGTTCTAATTAATCTTCTTCCATAAAGGATACAGCCAATTACAGAAATGATAATTAATATGGTTACAAATTGGGTTAACATTAATTATCTTTCCCCATTATTTCTTCTTCCATATTCCAAATCATGGATAAAATTTCTTCTCTTGTAGATGAAAATTCTTTATTTTTTTTAATTTCTCTTAAGTCTTGTGTAAGACCCATTTCTGCAAATGGAAGATTATACTCTTTATGTATACGCCCTGGTCTTGGTGCCATTACATATAATCTTTCTCCAAGTAACAATGCTTCTTCAACAGAGTGCGTAATTAAGATAATTGTTTTTCCTGTTTCTTTCCAAATCTTTAAAACTAAAGACTGCATCTTTTCTCTTGTTAATGCATCTAATGCACCTAAAGGTTCATCCATTAAAATTAAATCTGGATCATTGATTAAACATCTTGCAAGCGCAACTCTTTGCTGCATTCCACCTGATAATTGATATGTAGGTGTGTTACCAAAACCTTTAAGTCCAACTATATCTAACCACTCATCAACTTTCTTAGCTGTAACTTCAGGATCTTCTTTTTTCATCCTCAGTCCAAAATTTACATTCTCAGCAACAGTTAACCATTCAAACAATGCACCTTGTTGAAAAACCATTCCTCTTTCAACACCAGGTCCATCAATTTCGTTATTGTTTAGTGTTATTTTTCCTGAAGTAGGTCTTAAAAATCCTGCAGTAATATTTAATAAAGTTGTTTTTCCACAACCAGAAGGACCAAGAACTGTTAGCAACTCTCCTTTTTTTAAAGTAAAGCTTACATCCTTTAGAGCATGAACCGTTTCCCCTTTAGGAGTTTTAAAAATCATGTTCAGATTTTGAGAAATCAGATCACTCATAAGTGCCTTATATTAGAAATTTTATAAAAAAAATAGGCACCAATTATAAAATCAGTGCCTATTTAAAAAGTTTTAAACCCTTAAAATTATAAAGGTAAGAAACTTGTATCTACAGCTCCTCCTGGAGTTCCCATACCTTTTAGGAAACCATCAAGATTACCGCTTTCCATAGATTGTTTAGTTTCTTCTGGAGTTAAGAATTTGAAACCACTTAAAGTGTCTTTCATATCTGCAACTGTCATTTCAGAAGCTTTCGCCATAGCATTCATGTCAGCTTTACCAGCTTTGTATCTAGCATTAGCTTCATGAGTAACTTCGATGAAAGTTCTTAACATACCTGGGTTTTCCTTCATGAATTTATCTGTAACAGAAGTGATATCTATACCTAAGATACCAGCTGCTCTAGCTTCATCTACAGTTAAAAGTCTTGATCCAACTGCAGTTGCTGCTTTGATAGAGTTACCGCCAAACAAACATGCCATTACAACATCGCCACTTACTAATGCAGCAGCACCTTCTTCTGGGTCCATTTGAATAATATCCATTTTACCTCTGTCAGCACCAACAACTTTCATACTTTCATCAAAAACGTATTCAGCCATTGTTCCTAATGGAACAGCAACTTTTTTACCTTCTAATTCAGTAGCGTTTGCTTTTGTAATTCCAGAAGCGTTAGATGTAACACAAGTAGTTCCACCCATTCCGTATTCCATAGCAATATCAACTAATTTGATAGGTGCATTTGATTTTACAGCATTGATAAAAGGTACTAATCCTTGTGAGTAAGAAATATCGATATCTCCTGCTAACATTGCATCAGTCATTGCTCCACCATTAGTGAAATTTGTCCATTTTACTGGAACACCAAGAGCTTTAGCAAAATTCTTTTTCTGCATGTCTTCTAAATTTGGGCTTGGCCATTCTAGAAAGTATGCAACTCTAACTTCATTTGCAGCTGAATTAGCAACTGAGATCGATAGGTTAAGTGCGAATATAGATCCTAGAATAAAACTTAGTATTTTTTTCATTTATTCCCCTATGTTTAATTAATTAAATTCTGGATATTTAAATTCAAATTGTCTCCGAAGTAAAACAAAAAAGAAAGTTTATACAATTATTGGTTGTGTCAATAATGTGGTAGTTAATCCATTTATTTTAGTCTAAAGAGGCTTTAAGATTAAATTAAAATATTTTTAGAAAGAAATTTTTATGAGCACACAAAACAAAACAGCAATTCCAAATTCTTTAAATGAACACTGGATGCCATTTACATCTAATAAAGACTTTAAAGAAAACCCAAGATTAATTGTTGAAGCTAAGGGTGTGTATTTAAAAAACCATCAAGGTCAAACACAGATTGATGCAAGCTCAGGATTGTTTTGTAATCCTTTAGGTCATGGTAGAGAAGAAATAATTGAGGCAATAACAAACCAATTAAAAACTTTAGATTATTGTCAACCTTTCCAACAAGGATTTGGTGGATCATTTGAATTAGCTACTAGAATTTCAAAACACACTCCAGGGAATTTAAATAGAATGTTTTATACTATTTGTGGGTCAACAGCTGTTGAGACCGCAATTAAAATTGCAATTGCTTACCATAGAGCAAGAGGAGACAGTCAAAGATTTAGATTTGTTGGTAGAGAAAGAGGTTACCACGGAATGAATATTGGCGCGACTTCTGTTGGTGGTATGGTTAATAACGTAAAAACTTTTGCAAGTGTTTTAATGCCAGGCGTTGTGCATATGAGACATACACATTTACCAGAACATAAATTTGTAAGTGGTCAGCCAGAAACAGGTGTTGAGTTAGCTGAAGATTTAGAAAGAATTTGTATGAACTTTGGAGCTGAAAATATTGCGGCTTGTATTGTTGAACCTATTGCAGGATCAACAGGCACATTAGTTCCGCCAAAAGGATATCTGCAAAGATTAAGAGAGATTTGTGATAAGCATGGAATACTTTTAATTTTTGATGAAGTAATCACTGGTTGGGGAAGAACTGGATCTCCATTTGCATCACAAGAGTATGGTGTAACTCCAGACATGATGACAATGGCAAAAGCTACTACAAACGGAATTAGTCCAATGGGTGTTGTTGCATGTAAAGAAGATATTTATGATGCTATTGCAGAAAATGCTCCTAAAGGAACAATTGAACTATTTCATGGATACACTTATTCAGGAATTCCAATTTCTGTAGCTGCTGGTTTAGCTGTACAGGATATTATTGAAAAGGACGATATTTTTAATAGAGCAAAAAATTTAGCACCTTATTTCCAAGAAGGTTTAATGTCTTTAAAAGATATTGACGTTGTTGATAACATTAGAGGATATGGAATGATGGGTGGTATAGATATTGTTATGGACAAAAAACCAGGTGCAGCAGGATTTACTTGTTTTAAACATTGTTATGAAGCGGGTGTAAATTTTAAAGCTACTGGTGATTGTTTAATCATTGCTCCAATGTTTATTTGTGAAAAAAAACACATTGATGAGATTATAGAAAAACTTCGAACTGGAATAACAAATTACGCAAAAAGTAAAAAGAATTAATTTTCGTTTATGAAAATTGGAGTTCCTAAAGAAATAAAACCACAAGAAAATAGAATTGGTTTAACACCAGAAAGTGTAAAAACTTTAGTTTCAGAGGGTCATGAAGTGTTGGTTGAAAACAATGGAGGATTTGAGGCTGGTTTTGAGAATGATCAATATATAAAAGCTGGTGCTAAAATCACTGATACAGCAGCTGACATTTTTAATGATGCAGAAATAATAGTTAAAGTTAAAGAGCCTCAAAAAGCAGAGGTTGATATGATTAAAGAAAATCAAATCGTATATACTTATCTTCATTTAGCTGCTGCAAAAGAATTAACAGAAGGATTAATAAAATCTAAAAGTATTAATATAGCTTACGAAACAGTTACCGATGATAATGGAAGATTGCCTTTACTTGCTCCTATGAGTGCTGTTGCAGGAAGAATGTCAGTACAAGCAGGTGCTCATTGTTTGGAGAAAAACCAAAGTGGTAGGGGTTTGCTTTTAGGTGGGGCCCCAGGAGTATCAGGTGGAACAGTTGTTATATTAGGTGGGGGAGTTGTTGGTGAAAATGCTGCTGTGATTGCAACTGGCATGCAAGCAAAAGTTCATATTGTAGACAAATCTGAGGAAAGATTAAAACAACTCGTTAAAATGTTTGGAGATAAAATTATTCCCGAGCAAAGTGATAAAACGGATCTAGATAGATTAGTTGCTGAGGCAGATTTATTAGTTGGCGGAGTACTAATTCCAGGAGCAGAAGCACCAAAATTAATTACTAAAGAAATGATTAAAACAATGAAAAGAGGATCTGTAATAGTGGATGTTGCTATAGATCAAGGAGGATGTGTTGAAACAAGTAAACCAACAACACATGGTGACCCAACCTATATTGTTGATGATGTAGTTCATTATTGTGTGGCAAACATGCCAGGAGGTGTTCCTAGAACTTCAACCTTAGCATTGAACAATGCAACCTTACCTTTCTTAGTTAAACTAGCTAACAAAGGATATCAAAAAGCATTGAGTGAAGATAAAAATTTTTTAGCAGGCTTAAATGTTCACAAAGGCCAAGTAACTTACAAAGCAGTTGCTGATGTTTTTGGATATAATTATGTGAATCCAAACGATATATTTTTACAAAACAAATGATTAGAAAAAAATCTAAAATATTTGTTGCAGGCCACAACGGCCTTGTAGGTAGTGCGATTCTAAGATTATTAAAATTGAAAGGTTATAAAAATATAATAACTGCAAATCGTAAAAATTTAGACTTATTAGATCAAAAAAAAGTCTTTAATTTTTTAAAGTCAAAAAAACCTGATTTTATTTTTTTAGCTGCTGCTAAAGTAGGGGGTATTCATTCAAACAACAAATATAAAGCTAATTTTATTTATGAAAACTTAATGATACAATCAAATATTATTCATTCTGCTTATATGAATGGCATAAAGGATTTAATTTTTTTAGGATCAAGTTGTGTATATCCAAAATTTGCAAAACAACCTATAAAAGAAGATTATTTATTAGGTGGAGAACTTGAAAAAACCAATGATGCTTACGCAATAGCTAAAATTGCAGGGATAAAAATGTGTGAAAGTTATAACGAGCAATATAAAACAAACTATAAATGTCTTATGCCAACAAATACTTTTGGACCAAATGATAATTATGACAAATTAAATTCTCACTTCGTACCGGCACTTATAAGAAAAATAAATGAAATAGAAAAATTTAAAAAAAAAAATCTTATTTTATGGGGGAATGGAAAAACGAAAAGAGAAGTAATTTTTGTAGATGATATTGCAGATGCGTGCATATATTTCATGAACAAAAAAACAAAACATCATTTAATTAATATAGGTACTGGTAAAGATCACACTATATTAAATTTTGCCAAAATATGTCTGAAAGCTTTTATACCAAAAAAAAATATTAAAATATCCTTTATAAAAAAAAATCTTAATGGCACTCCAAGAAAACTCTTAGATGTAAGTCTAGCTAAAAAATATGGATGGAAGTCTAAAACAAAATTAATTGAAGCATTGAAACAAACTTACAAAAATTTAAATAAAAACGATATAAAATAAATCTATATGGGTAATTCCTTACCAGGCTCTACCAAAGTAGTTATTATTGGAGGAGGTATTGCGGGTACTTCCTGCGCTTATCATTTAGCAAATTTTGGCTGGAAAGATGTAGTAGTATTAGAAAGAGATCAGTTAACATCTGGTACAACTTGGCACGCTGCGGGATTAATAGGACAATTAGGAGCAACCTCTACAATTACAAAATTAAGAAAATATTCATTAGATCTTTATAAAGAGCTGGAAAAGACAACAGGTTTATCAACTGGTCTTAAACAAAATGGTGCAATAACAGTTGCTTCATCTAAAGAAAGGATGCAGGAATTATTGAGACAAGCTACAACAGCACAACTATCTAATGTTGAGGTAGAGGTTTTAAATAAAGATAGAATAAAAGAATTATATCCAGTAGTAAAAAACGAGGATCTAGTAGGTGGTGTTTATATGCCTAAAGATGGTCAGGCAGATCCAGTAGGTGTTACCAATGTATTAGCTAAAGCTGCTAAAATGTTAGGTGTTAAAATATTTGAGAAGTCACCAGTAAAAAAAATTTTAGTAAAAAATAAAAGAATATGTGGTGTTGAAACTTCATATGGAAAAATTGAATGTGAATATGTTGTTCTAGCATCAGGAATGTGGTCTAGACAAATTGGAGAGGATATTGGTGTAAGTGTTCCATTATATCCTAATGAGCATTTCTATATCATTACAGAACCGATGAAAGATCTTTCTAAAGATTTACCTGTCTTACGGGATTACAATGCTTGTCTTTATTTAAAAGAAGATGCAGGAAAAATGTTAGTTGGTATTTTTGAGCCAAATGCAAAACCTGCTTTTAAAGATAGTGGAAGAGTCCCTGATGATTTTTCATTTGGAGAATTTCCAGATGATTTTGATCACTTTGAACCTTATCTTGAAAAATCTTTCCATAGGTTACCAATGTTGGAAAACGCAGGTATTAGAAAATTTTTTTCAGGACCCGAATCTTTTACACCTGATACTCAGTACTTACTTGGAGAAACACCAGAAGTTAAAAATCTTTATACATGTTGTGGTTTTAATAGCATTGGAATAGCAAGTTCGGGTGGAGCAGGAAGAGTAACTGCAGAATGGATGATTAATGGTCATATAAACGAAGATTTATTTTCGCTAGATATAAAAAGATTTCAAAAGTTTCATTCATCTAAAAAATTTATCATGGATAGGGTTACTGAAACCTTAGGGGATTTATATGGTATGCATTGGCCGTATAAACAACATGTGACCTCAAGAAATGAAAAATTATTACCTTATCACGAAGAATTAAAAAAAGCTGGTGCATGTTTTGGTGTAGCAGGAGGGTTTGAAAGACCCATGTGGTATTCCTTAAATGGAGAAAAAACAGAATATGAATATAGTTTTAACTATCAAAATTGGTATCCATCAGCAAAACATGAAACCATAAATGCTAGAAAAAATGTTGGACTTTTTGATTTTTCAACTTTTTCTAAATTTGATTTAAAAGGTGAGAAAGTTCATAGCGATTTACAAAAAATTTGTACAGCTAACATTAAAAATGAAATTGGAAAAACTACCTATACACACATGCTTAATGAGGACGGCGGAATAGAAACAGACATAACAGTTGTCTGTATTGATAAGAATTATTTTAGAATAGTTAGTTCAGCAGCAACTAGAGAAAGAGATAAATTTCATATTTTAAAATATTTATCTGATGATGTTGAATTTTTTGATGTAACAGAAAGTATTTGTTGTCTAGGTTTGTTTGGTCCTAAAAGTAGAAATATGATGCAAAAGATAAGTAGTGATGACTTTACTTCTGAAAATTTTAAATTTGGCACAGGTAAAAATATAAATATAGATTATATCAAAGTTTGGGCGCAAAGAATATCTTATGTGGGTGAACTTGGTTTTGAATTATATGTAAATAAAAACGATGCATTGGATTTATATAAAATTTTAACTAATGAAGGCAAAAATTTTGGCTTATCTCATTGCGGTATGCATGCAATGGATATAATGAGAATGGAAAGTGGTTTTTTACATTGGGGCCATGATATTTCACCAGAAGAAAATCAATATCAAGCAGGTTTAAATTTTACTATTAGTTATAAAAAAAATGTTAATTTTATAGGTAAAGACGCATTGTTAAAAATTAAAGATAAACCTTTAGTAAAGACAATGATGATGTTTACATTAAAAGATAGTAAACCAGGTCAACCTTTGTTATTACATGAAGAGCCTATTTATTTAGATGATAAAATCATTGGAAGAACGACTTCAGGAAATTATTCATTCTGCTTTGATAAAAATTTATCATTTGGCTATGTTAATTCAGGAAACACAATAGATACTCTTAAAGGTAAAAATTTGTTTATAGAAGTTGAGAAAATCAAATATCCAATCGAAATTCTTTCAAAACCACTAAATACAAAAGATTTTAGAAAAATTTAGTTAGTTTTAATTTTATTGTGTTTTAGTTAATTAGTTGGTTAAATGTATTGTGAAAAAAAAAGATCAAGATACATCATTATTTAATACTTATATTGCTACAAATAAAGATTTTGAAGTAGATAAGATTAAAACTACTAACGTAAATATTTTACTTAATAGAGTTCGATTAGATAAAAAAAGAACTTTAAAAAAAAGAATTGTTTTTTCAATTATTTTAGCTGCTTTAGTTAGTTCTTTAGCTATTTATTTTATTATTTAGATTAGAATTTGATTTAAAAAAGTTTATTGAAACAATAAAGATTTATATTATAAACCAATTATCAATTAAGGCGGGGTAGCTCAGTTGGTTAGAGCGCGGGACTCATAAGCCCGAGGTCAGTGGTTCGATCCCACTTCCCGCTACCAAAAACTATGAAAGATATTTATATAACTTGGGAAGATTATCATAAAAAGATAGAGCAATTAGCTAAAAAAATTCATGATGATAATTTAAAGTTTAATCAAATAATTTGTATTGCAAAAGGTGGATTAAGAGTTGGAGATATTTTTAGTAGACTTTTTAATGTCCCTTTAGCCATTCTATCTGTTGAGTCTTACCATGGTGATAGTGACGATATAAAAAATCAACAAGGACAGTTTACTTTTTCAAGAGATTTAGCAAAAACTACTCCAAATTTAGGATCACATGTTTTATTAGTTGATGATTTAGCTGATTCTGGAAAAACTTTAATAAAGAGTATTAAATGGTTAGAACATTTTTATGGTTTTTATTTTGATGAAAAAATTAAAACCGCAGTTCTATGGCACAAATCAACTTCAAAATTTAAACCTGATTATTCTGTAGATTACTTAAAAGATTCTCCTTGGATACATATGCCTTTTGAGAAATATGAAACCACAAATATTAAAGATTTCAATTTTGAAAAATAAATTATTTAATTAAACTATCATTAAACTGATTTGATACTCTAACGAAAGTTGTACATTTGCTTAATTGTTTAAGTGAAGGAGCACCAACATAAGTACAGCTACTTCTTACACCACCAAGAATATTTAAAATAGTATCGTTTATTTTGCCTCTATATTTTACTCTTACTTTTCTTCCTTCACTACTTCGATAATCTGATAGTCCACCATAATGTTTTTTATTAGCAACTTCAGAACTAGATCCATAAAACTCTATATATTTTTCTCCATTAACTTTAACAATTTTACCATTACCTTCATCATGACCTGCAAGCATTCCTCCAAGCATTACAAAGTCTGCACCACCTCCAAAACCTTTAGCCACATCACCAGGACAAGTGCATCCACCATCTGCTATTACATGTGCACCAAGTCCATGAGCCGCATCAGCACATTCGATTACTGCACTCAATTGCGGATAACCAACTCCAGTTTGAATTCTTGTTGTACAAACACTGCCAGGTCCTATTCCAACTTTAACAATGTCTGCTCCACTTAGAACTAATTCTTGAGTCATATCTGCTGTTACAACATTACCTGCAATTATTGTTTTAGTTGGGTATTTGTCCCTTACAGATTTAATAAAGTTAGTGAAATGCTCTGTGTATCCATTTGCAACATCAATACAAATAAATTTAAAAAAACTAAATTCTTTTAATACTTTATCTAAATTTTGAAAATCTTCTTTCTTAATACCAACGCTAAGTGCGATATTAGGATAGATTTTTTTAATATTTTTATTTTGTTTGAGTTTTTTAACATCATGTTGTTTTGTTAATGATGTAATCATTCCATATTCATTTAATTTTTCAGCAACACCTAATTCTCCAACACCATCCATATTTGCTGCCATTATTGGAATACCCGACCATTCATTTTTGCTGTACTTGAATCTATATGTTCTTAGAAGATTTACGTCTTTACGGCTTTTTAATGTACTTCTTTTAGGCCTAAAAAGTACATCTGAATAATCTAACTTAAGCTCTTCTTCAATTCTCATCGTTGATTAAGTTATAATCATAAAAATTTATTTCAAACATTATATGGCCTGTGGATAAGTTTTTTGCTTTCTAATGCCCTGGAAATTCAATTAAATTCTCAACTTTATAATTACTTTTTACTAAATTATCTGATCCTCCTAGATCAAATAGGTTTATTACGAATACAAATGCTGCAACTTTACCTTTTGAAATTTCAACTAATTTTGCGGCTGCTTCAGCTGTACCCCCAGTTGCAATAAGATCATCTATTATTAAAACTTCATCTTTTTCATTTATAGAATCTTTGTGTACTTCAATTGTTGCTGTTCCATATTCAAGTTCAAAATCAACAGAATGAACATCTGCTGGTAACTTATTTTTTTTTCTTAACATTATAAAAGGTTTTTTAAGAATATAGGAGACAGCAGAAGCAAATACAAAACCTCTAGATTCTATAGCTGCAATTTTTGTAAAATTGTATTTTTTTGACCTCTCAATGATTTGGTTAATTGTTTCTTCAAATGCATTTTCATCTTTAATTAAGGTTGTTATATCTCTAAATAAAATACCTTTTTTTGGATAATCAGGAATTGATCTAATATAATTTTTTAAGTTCATAATAGTTAAATATAAAAGTATAAATAAATAATATTTAAATTATGACAACAAATAAATTAGCGATTATTGGGGGCAGCGGTCTCTATGATGTTGAGGAATTCAAACATAGAGAGTTACTTGATTTAAAAACTCCCTGGGGAGAACCATCTGATCAAATTTTAAAAACTAAATATAATGCTAAGGAAGTTTACTTTTTACCAAGGCACGGTAGGGGACACTTTGTTTCTCCTTCAAATATAAATTTTAGAGCAAATATTGATGCACTTAAGCAATTAGGAGTTACAGATATTGTTTCTGTATCAGCTGTTGGTTCTCTTAAAGAAAATTTACATCCTGGAAAATTTGTAATTGTAGATCAATTTATTGACAGAACATTTGCAAGAAATAAAACTTTTTTTGATGATGAGATAGTTGCTCATGTTTCAATGGCTCACCCAACCTCAAATGGTTTAATGAATGCATGCGAAGAAGCAATTAAAAAATCAAATATAGACTATCAAAGAAATGGAACATATGTTGTTATGGAAGGACCTCAATTTTCAACATTAGCAGAGTCTAATTTATACAGATCTTGGAAAGCAGATGTAATTGGAATGACCAATATGCCTGAGGCAAAATTAGCAAGAGAGGCTGAAATAAGATATGCATCTGTCTCCATGGTTACAGATTTTGACTGTTGGCATCCGGATCACGAAAATGTTGATGTTCAACAAGTAATCAAAGTTTTATTAGGTAATGCTGAAAAAGCAAAAGTTATGATTAAAAATTTAATTGATAATTTTGAAGATCATATTGACCCAAATGACTCAGCAAACAATTGTTTAGATGTAGCAATTATTACTGCTCCAGAAAAAAGAACGAAAAAGACTATAGATAAATTAAATACTGTAGCAGGTAGAGTTTTAAATAAATGAGAATAGAGGGGAAAGAGTATCGAACAATTTGGTTTGAAAATAATGTTGTTAAGATTATTGATCAAACAAAACTTCCTCACCAATTTACAATCAAAGAATTAAAGACAGTAAAAGATGCAATTAATGCAATTAAAGTAATGGAGGTAAGAGGTGCACCTCTAATTGGTGGAACAGCTGCTTATGGTTTAGCTTTGGCAGTTAAAGAAAACAATGATCCAGAATTTATAAAAAAAAGTGTAAAAGAATTAATTCAATCAAGACCTACTGCTATTAATTTAAAGTGGGCGGTTGACCGAATGATAAAAAAATTAAAAGGAATTAACAGTAATCAACTATTAAGTATTGCTTTAACTGAAGCAAAAGAAATATGTGATGAAGATGAAAAGTTTTGTGAAAATATTGGTGTTAATGGATTAAAAATAATTGAAGAAATTTATAATAAAAAGAAAGATACAGTAAACATATTAACACATTGTAATGCAGGTTGGTTAGCAACTATTAATTGGGGCACAGCAACATCTCCAATTTACCATGCTCATAAAAAAGGAATACCAGTTCATGTATGGGTAGATGAAACAAGACCAAGAAATCAAGGCGCAAACTTAACATCATACGAATTAAACGAAGAGGAAATTCCAAACACAATTATTGCTGATAATACAGGGGGTATTTTAATGCAAAGGGGTGAAGTTGATATGTGTATTGTAGGTACTGATAGGACTTTATCCAATGGAGACGTTTGTAATAAAATTGGAACTTATCTTAAAGCATTAGCTGCTCATGATAATAACGTTCCTTTTTATGTGGCTCTTCCAAGCTCAACAATTGATTGGGACATCCAAGATGCAAAAGATATTCCCATTGAAGAAAGAAATTCAGAGGAATTATCTCATGTTGAAGGTATAGATGAGAATAATGAAATTAAAAAAGTTTTAATCTACCCAACTAAAAGTAAAGTTATTAATTTAGCTTTTGATGTAACACCTTCAAAATATGTGACAGGATTAATTACTGAAAGAGGGATTTCAGAAGCTTCTTTCGATGGATTAAGCAAATTATTTAAATGAAAAATTTAAAAGAAAGAGAAGAGGTAATTGAGTATTCTATTAAACTGAATACAACTAATTTATCTCCTTTAAGATCAGGAAATATTTCTGTGAGAGGAATTGAAGATGGTATTGAGGGTTTTTTTATAACTCCATCTGGAAAGAAGTATGAGTCTTTAAAATCAGAAGATATTGTTTTTTTATCTTTAACCGAGGAAAAAGACTTTCTTTCTTGGTTTAATTCTGGAAAAAATCCATCGTCAGAATGGCGTTTTCACCAAGATATTTATAAAAACAAGTGGGAAGCAAAAGCAATAGTCCATGCTCATTCACCTCATGCTACAGCAGTATCTACACACGGAAAATCTATTCCGCCATTTCATTACATGATTGCTCTTGCAGGTGGTGAAGATATTAGATGCTCTGAATATGCAACTTTTGGTACCCATGAACTTTCAGTGAATATGATTAAAGCTCTAAAAGATAGAAAGGCATGTCTTATGGCGAACCATGGACAGGTTGCATTTGGAGAAAATTTATCTAAAGCTTTCGAGCTTGCTCAGGAGGTAGAAAATATTTGCCATCAATATATTATTGCTTTAAAGATGGGTGAGCCTAAGAATATTTCATTAGCTGAAATGAAAAAAATCTTAGAAAAAGTTAAAAATTATAAAAGCAGTTAATTATATGACTAAAGTTGGGGAGCATATCACTCTAGACATTATTGGAACAACTAAAGAGTATGATCCTTCTGTATTTGAAAAAGTAATTCATAATATTGCAAAAGCTGCAAAAGTAACAATTTTAAATATTTCAAAATATAAATTTGAACCGCAAGGTTTTACAATTTTAGCATTATTGGCTGAAAGCCATATAAGTTTTCATACATTTCCAGAAAAAGGAATTATTAGCTTTGATTTTTTTACTTGTGGCAAAGTAAGCCCATCAGTTGCAATTGATATAATAAAAAAAGAATTTGAACACAAAAGAATAGTTAAAAAAGAATTTAATAGAGATACAAAATCTCTTTATCATGATATCTATAGCTCACCAGGCTTACAAAAATCATATGTAGTGAACGATGTTTTAGAAGATTTTAAATCTAAAGTTGGCCAACATATAGAAATTTTAGACTTAGAACAATTTGGTAAGTCTTTGTTTATAGATGGTGAGATACAAGTTGCTTCTACTGATGAGCATTTATATAGCTCAACTTTTGTAGGTTCTGGTTTAGATTTAAATAGAAACAATGAAAGAGCAGCAATTATTGGTGGTGGTGATGGCGGGGTAGCAAGAGAATGTATTTCAAAAAATTTTAACTTTATCGATTGGTACGAACTAGATCCTGAAGTTGTAGATGTTTGTAATAAACATCTTGGAGATATTGGAAAAAAAGCAACAGAAAAAAATTCAGTGAAATGTGTATGGGGTGATGCTTTCGAAAGCATTAAATCAGTAAGTGATGATACTTATGATCATATTTTTGTTGATCTAAATGACGATCAATTTTGTATAGATTTAGCTGCAAAAAATATGGATTCATTAGTCAGAATATTAAAACCGAAGGGAGTTATTACAGCTCAAGTAGGGAGTCAGGATAAAAAACCACAACAGGTTGAAAATTGGCAGAATGTTTTTAACCAAAATTTTGGAAACGCGAAATTAGCAAGAGTTTACATACCAAGCTTTGATTGCTCTTGGAATTTTTCTTCATCAATTAATCATTAATTTTACTTTTTTCTTATTAAAATTTGTGAAATAATTCTTCTTAAATTAAAGGAGAAAATAATGAATATATTCAAAAAAACTATTTTAACAGTTCTTGCTTCTTTATTTATCATTGGAAATGTTTCTGCTGAAAAAATAAAAATTGGAACTGAAGGCGCTTACCCTCCATGGAATTCAAAAGATGCATCAGGTAATCTAATAGGTTTTGAAGTCGAGCTTGCTCAAGAACTTTGTACAATTATGAAGTATGAGTGTACAATTGTTGAACAAGACTGGGACGGTATGATACCAGCTCTAGTAATGAGAAAGTTTGATGCAATAATGGCTGGAATGTCAATTACTGCTGAAAGACAAAAAACAATTACGTTTTCACAAGGTTATGCTGATGAAGTAGCTTCTCTTGCGGTAATGAAAGGTTCAAGCTTAGAGGGAATGGATACACCAGAAGGTATTAATTTATCATTGGGTGGATCTGATGTTAAAAAAGCTCTTAAAACATTAACAGGAGCACTTGCTGGTAAAACTGTTTGTACTCAAACAGGAACAATTCACCAAAACTTTTTAGAGTCTGGTGATGTAGGAAGTGTGAATGTTAGAACTTACAAAACTCAAGATGAAGTTAACCTAGACCTTACTTCTGGAAGATGCGATGTTGCTTTAGCTGCAGCAGTAGCATTTACAGATTATGCAGACAAATCAGGTAAACCAGTTGTATTAGTTGGACCAACTTTTTCAGGTGGTGCATTTGGAAATGGTGTAGGTGTTGGTATCAGACAAGCTAGCGATAGTGCAATTGGAAAAAGAGATGCCAAAATCTTAAAAGACTTCAATAAAGCAATTGATAAAGCTAGAAAACAAGGAATTATTAGCAAACTTGCTATTAAGCACTTTGGTTTCGACGCTTCTATGTAATTCATTTCAGATCTGGCGACTATAATATATAGTCGCCAATCTATATGGAACTTCTCGCATTTGGTAAAACAGGTTGGGGTGACGAGTTATTTTACGCAACCTTGATGACAATCGCTGTATCAATTACAGCAATGTTAGTTGGTTTCTTTTTTGCATTAATTTTTACACCTTTAAAACTTTCAAAATATAAAACTTTAAATTTAGTTGGTAATTTTTACACCACAGTTATTCGTGGAGTACCTGAATTATTAGTAATTTATCTTTTCTTTTTTGGGGGAAGTGGCGCAATAATGTATGTGGCATCTATATTTGGTTATTATGAATACATAGAAATTAACGCATTTATTACTGGTTCAATGGCTATTGGAATTATTTCTGGCGCATATTCAACAGAAGTGTTTAGAGGCGCCATACAATCTATAGACAAAGGCCAATTTGAAGCTGCAAAGGTTCTTGGAATAAATAAGTTTGGGCAATTTTATAAAATAATATTACCTCAAATGTTAAGACTTGCTATTCCAAATTTAAGTAATGTTTGGCAAATAACATTAAAAGACACTTCTCTGATTTCAGTAACAGGATTGGTTGAAATAATGAGACAATCTTATATTGCAGCAGGATCTACTAGAGATCCATTATTCTTTTATTCATTTGCAGCAGTTTTGTATCTGCTGCTTACTTACGTGAGTATGAAATTAATTAACAAACTAGAAGCTAGATATAGCAGGGGGCATTAATGGATTTAGACTTAATGATCACTAGTTTTCCTAAACTTTTAGGTGCAACTGTAGTTACTTTAAAATTATTATCTGCATCATTATTTTTTGGATTATTCCTAGGTCTTTTTTTTGCAATTTTAAGATTAAATAAAAATATATTTATTAATAAATTTGCTTATGGCTATTCATACATATTTAGAGGAACACCGTTGTTGGTCCAGATTTTCATCATTTATTTTGGATTAGGACAAATCGAATATTTAAGAACAACATTTCTATGGGTTATTTTAAAAGAGCCTTACTGGTGTGCAATTATAGCATTTACTTTAAATACAGGCGCATATACCTCTGAAATTTTAAGATCAGCATTTCAAACAATAAAACCAGGTATTATTGAAGCTGGAAAAAGCTTGGGAATATCAAATAAAATAATCTTTTATAAAATCCAAATTCCAATTGCTATTCGACAATCATTACCAGCATACGGAAATGAAATAATACTAATGATGAAAGGGACTTCTTTAGCAAGCACAGTAACTTTGATGGATTTAACTGGTGTTGCTAAATATATAATTTCAACAACTTTTAAACCAATAGAGGTTTTTATTGTTGCTGGTGGAATTTATTTGTTCATGACTTTTATCATTCATAACGTGATTAAATATTTAGAGAAAAAGTACAGCTTTCAACAATAAAAATGTTTTTATCTGATAGACAAATTAAAGATTATCAAAACGATGGAGTAATAATTGTTAAAGATGAATTTAAAAAATGGATAGAACCACTTAGAAAAGGATTTAAAAAAGTTTTAGACAATCCTAGTAAACATGGAAGAGAGAATGTAACTGATAATAATGGAAGATTTTTTGAAGATTATTGTAATTGGGAGAGGATAAAAGAATTTAAGGATTGTTTATATAATTCACCTGGAGCTCAAATAGTTGCAGAAGCAACTAATTCTAAATCTACTCAAATTTTTCATGAACACATATTTATAAAGGATCCAGGCACTAATAAAGAAACACCTTGGCATCAGGATATGCCATATTACTGTGTTGATGGTAATGATACTGGAAGTTTTTGGATACCATTAGATGAGGTTGATCATAAAAATAATCTTAAATTAATTATAGGCTCTCACAAATGGTCAAAGTTAATTAGACCCACAAAATGGTCAAATAACCAATCTTGGTATAAAGACGATAGTGCTTTTATGGATTTACCTCCATCAAAAGAATTTGAAAAAAATATTTTAATTCCAGAACTAAGTTTAGGGGATGCTGTTTTGTTTAATTTTAAAACAGTACATGGTTCAACAGGAAACAATACCTCTAAATCTCGAAGAGCATTTTCGATGAGATTTATAGGAGATGATGTAAAATATATAGATAGAGGAGGGCCAACATCTCCTCCATTTGATGGAATTAATTTAAAAACGGGAGATTTAATGAGAGATGATTGGTTTCCTAAAGTTTTTAGTAGTTAGTGTATTCTTTTATTTCTTTTATATTTGATCCTGTGAGATTGTTAATCTCCAATTTAACTTTTGATCGATCATCATTTAAGAAATGAACTTCTCTTGACAATTTTATAAACTTTTCACCAAAATCTTTATTTTTTTCACAATCTCTTTTGTCATCCTCTATAACCCAAAGTTTAGCATTAATTTCTTTTAAATCTTGAAACAGTTTATCTAATTTTTCGTCAGATTTAACATTTTTTTCTAACTGATCTTTAAGAATAAAATGTTCATTTGATATAAATTTTAGTTTTTCAGGATCTTTAATTTTTTCTTTTTTAATTTCCAAGATTGAAATTTTATCCAATAGTTCACCAAAAGAAATTTCTACTATAATTTTATTCATTAAATCTTATACTATGTTAAATTGTTTAAAATATGTCTAATATTTTAATTATTAAACATGGATCTTTGGGTGATATAGCTCAAGCTTGCGGTGCAATTCAAGATATTTCTGAGAATCATAAAGGAGATGAAATTTATTTGCTAACAACTAAACCATACTTTGATTTATTTAAAAAAAATCCACATATTTCTGATGTTATTTTAGATAAGCGATTATCAAGACTAAACCTGATTTATTTATATTCATTAATGAAAAATATAAAAAAATATAATTTTTCTAAAGTTTACGACCTACAGAATTCAAGTAGAACAGCCTTTTATAAAAAAATTTTATTTCCAAAAGCAACAAAAGATACTTGGTCATCCACTCATACAACATTACCCGAAGGAACTTCAAAAGAAGATTTTGACAAAGACTCTGTTCTATCTAGATTTGATCATCAATTAAAAAGTTCAGGCATAAATACAAATCATACTTTAAATCCTGATTTTTCATGGAGCACAACAGACATATCTCAAATAAAAAATCACCATCAATTAGATAAATATATTCTTCTTTTTCCTTTTTGTTCTCCTCATTTAACTTCAAAGAAATGGCCTTATTATAATGAGTTAATTGCTATGATTAATGAAAAGTCAGATAACAAATTTAAAGTAGTTATTGCACCTGGACCCAGTGAAATTAAAGAATCATCAAATATTAATGCACTTTGCGTTTTAGATAATGGTAAAGCTTTAGATGTTTCACAGTTAGCAACATTAATAAAAGATAGTTCATTTGTTATTGCAAATGATACTGGACCAGCGCATATGACAGCACACTTAGGTTCAAAAGGAATCGCTTTATTTGGATCTCATACAACTCCTTTTAAAGTAAGTATTGAAAGAGAAAATTTTAAAGCAATACAAGCTCCCGAATTATCAAAACTCTCAGCAGAAAAAGTTTTTGAAAGAATTTCTGAAATTATTTCTTAATCTTTTCAATTACTCTTAAAAATACAGGAACCGTGAAAAGTATAAAAAGTAATCTTATAATATGGTGAAAAGCAACAAAGTCTGGGTCTAAATCAAAAGCAATTGCTATAACTGCCACTTCATAAATTCCACCAGGACTAAAAGATAAAATTAGAGTTAAAATATTTGTCTCAACAAAGAATGTTGCAACATAGGCTGCAACCAAACCTAATATTACCAAAATAGTAGTAGCGACAATACTATGAAGAGAATTATTAGCTATCTCTTTAACAGTTTTTTCAGCAAATCTACAACCAACTGAAGAACCAAGAATTAGCAGACAAAAATTTACTGTTTCATCTGGTAATTTATATGAGGCTATATCAGTAATTTGCAACAAACCACTCGCAAATAATGTTCCAGATAGTAAAGCTGCTGGAATTCTAATTTTATCAAAAACAAAAATAAAAAACAAAGATACAATAATAAGTAAAATTAAATTTAAATGATTTTGAGCTAAATAATTGAAGTCATCATTTAACAAAATACTGTTTTCAGTATTATTAACTATAATAAATGGAATGACAGTTATTATGATGATTAATCTAATTAAGTGAGAAGTTGCGACTTGAGATAAATCTGTTCTTTCATTTTCTGCTAAAATCATTAAAGGACCCAATGCACCAGGAGCTGCCGAAAAGATTGAAGCTTTTTCTCCATAACTTGCAAATTTTTGAAGGTATTTAGCAACAACTAAAATACAAATTATTATGTAGATTAACATGATTAATGAAGTCCAAATCCAATCAAGCATTTGATTAAACAGATTTTGGTCTATGTAATTTCCAATATGCAAGCCTAAAATTATCAAGATAAAACTTAATACAATTTTAGGCATCAGGATTTTTAGACCAGATAAAGCGGCAATTGAGGTGATAATCATAGGGCCTAAAAACCAAGCTAGAGGAATATTAAAATAGTCGGCAATAATTGCGCTAGGAAAAGAAATTATTAAAACAGAAATAAATTTTATTGTAAAAATTTGACTGATTTGTTTTAACATTATTGGGTTTTAATTAAATTCTTTTCAATTTTTACTCTAGAAGACCTAAGTACATTCAAGAAACTGATACAGTTTTTTTTGTTAAAGTTAGAAATATGTCCTGCAATAGTTAACGCTCCAAGAATTTGATTTTTTTTTCTAAAGATTGGAACTGACACAGATGCCATTTCAGGATCTCTTTCACCAAAAGTCATAGCGTAACCATTTTTTAAAACTTTATCTTTGTCTTTAATTTCTAAATTATTATAGGCTGATAAAACATGACCACTTGATCCTTTATTCAATGGTTTTTTACCTCCTATTTGTTCTAAGTGTCTAATCGATTTACTGGGAGCACTAGATTGAATACAAACCCGTACATCATTTTGTCTTACAAAAAAACTTGCTGTTTCTTTTGTTTTTGATGAGATGAAATCTAATTCTGTTTTTATTGAATTTTTTAAATTAAAACTACTTTCGTAAATTTCATACAATCTAGGTATAGAGTGTCCTATTTTAAATTCTCCGCTTTTTATTTTTCTAATATAGCCAAAGTTTTCAAGTGATTTTGAAATTCTTGAAATTCTGCTTTTATGATCTCCAGTTATTTTAGCTATCTTTGTAACAGTAAGAGCCTCATTTTTTTCTGTAAAACAATTTAATATTTCTAAAGCTTTATTTACTGCTTCAACACCAATAGCATTTTTGTTTGATTTCATAGAATTCTAGTTAATAGAATAACATGTTCTATTGAATAGAACAATACTAATTAATTGTTTAGACAGTTGTAAATAAAATAAATTAAATCCAATTATTATTAACAGAGAGAGGAAGAATAATGAAAAACATAAAAAAACTATTTTCAGTATTATTCTCAGCAATCCTATTATTCTCAGCAACAACTACAAGCTCAGTAGCAATTGACAAATTGCACTTTGTAATTGGTGGTGGTGCTGGTGGTGGTTGGGATGGAACTGCTAGAGGTACTGGAGAAGCTTTAACAAAAGCTGGTATGTTAAAAAGTGCATCATTTGAAAATATGTCAGGTGGTGGTGGCGGTAAAGCATTAGCTTACATGATTAACAACAAACCTGCTAATACGGTTTTAGTTCAATCAACACCGTTAGTATTAAGATCGATTACTAGACATGAAGGTTATGTGACTGGTGGTGGAAGTGGAGTACTATCTTATAAAGATGTTGTGCCGATTGCTGGTGTAATCGGAGACTATGGTGCTATTGCTGTTGCAAAAGACTCACCTTACAAAAACTTTAAAGACATCGTTGATGCTTATAAAAAAGATCCTAAGTCAGTTAAAATGGCTGGTGGATCTGTAAGAGGAAGCATGGACCATTTAATTGGTGCTTTAGCATTCCAAACAGCTGGAGCGAATCCAAACGATGTAATTTATGTTCCTTACGATGCAGGTGGTAAAGCATTAGCTGGACTTTTATCTGGAGAAACTCAAATGATTTCTACAGGTTTAGGTGAACTTATGGGAGCAAGAGACCAAGTAAGAATTATTGGTATTACTGCACCTGAAAGAGTTTCTGATGCACCAGATGCACCAACGCTTAAAGAACAAGGTTATGATGTACAGTTTGTTAACTGGAGAGGTTTCTTTGGACCTCCAGGCATGAGCAATAGCATGAAAAATGAAATTGCAAAAATGTTAGGTGATGTTCAAAAAACTTCGGAGTGGGAAGCTGTAAGAGCAAGAAATGCTTGGGTTAACATTTATAACCCAGGTGATGATTTCGTTAAGTTTTTAGAAAAACAAACTGGCGAAATGACAGACCTAATGAAAAAACTAGGAGTTATTTAATCCAGTTTGGATTAAGTAATATATAGGAAGAGCAGTGAGAATTAGTCCAACTAAATTTATCTCACTGCTCTTTTTTATTTTTTCAGCTTTTTATTTATATACAGCACATCAAATAGTAGTTTTTACTTTTGATGAGAATGCTCCGTTTAATGCAAGAACATTTCCAATCTATTTAGGTTGGGCAGGAATTTTAATTTCAGGATTAATTATAATTTTACCTGAAAAAATAAAAATTGAGGTAAACCATAAACACCTTGATTACAAAAGTATTATATATTTAATTTTAATTTCAATAATTTATGGAGCAGTAATTTTAAAAATTGGATATTTTTTATCGACTTCTTTATTTCTGATTGCTTCTTATTATTTTTTGGGTGAAAGAAGATGGTTATGGATGTTTTTACTTTCATTTCCTTTTGTAGCAATTTTCATGTTTTTACTACATGGAGTTCTTAATATTTATTTAAGAGATCCACTTTTACAATATTTAGGAATAATTGGATGATCGAAGGAATTTTAATTGGTTTAAATACAGCTTTATCACTTCAAAATATAATTATTGTTATGATAGGGTGTTTTGCTGGAACAATAATTGGAATGCTCCCTGGATTAGGTCCAATGACTGCAATTGCTTTAATGATACCAATTACATATGGTTTTGATCCAGCATCAGGTTTAATTTTAATGGCTGGTGTTTATTACGGAGCAGTTTTTGGTGGATCGACATCATCAATTTTATTAAATGCACCTGGAGTTCCAGGAACTGTAGCAACAGCTTTTGATGGTTATCCTATGGCACAACAAGGTAAGGCCGGTAAAGCTTTAGCTATTGCAGCTTATAGTTCATTTGCAGGTGGAACAATTTCCGCAATATTTTTATTAATTGCAGCACCAAGTTTATCTAAAATAAGTTTATCATTTAGATCTCCAGATTATTTTGCTTTAATGATGTTGGGTTTAACTGCTGTTTCAGCATTTTCTTCGAAAGGACAATTCTTAAAAGCAATGATGATGGTTGTTTTAGGTTTGATGTTAGCTTCAATTGGCCAAGATTCGTTATCAGATATTTCTAGATTTACTTTTGGAAACATGAATTTATCTGATGGAATTAGCTTTGTATTGATCGTGATGGCTACATTTGCAATGAGTGAAGCTTTAACAATTATATTTAGGGGTAAAGATCCAAATAGAGCAGCAAAACAAATTTCTTTAACTGAACTCGGTTCAATTAAAGTAAATAAAGAAGAAACTATTAAAATGGCTAAAACAATACCTCGTTCTTCTATTTTAGGTTTTTTAATTGGTGTTTTACCTGGTGCAGGAGCAACAATAGCATCTTTCTTAGCTTATGGAATGGAACGAAATTATGTGAGTGATGAAGAAAAAGAAAAATTTGGAAAAGGCAGTGTTCATGGTTTATCAGCCCCGGAGACTGCAAATAATGCTGCATGTTCTGGATCATTTGTACCATTATTAACGTTAGGTATTCCTGGTAGCGGAACAACAGCTGTGATGTTAGGAGCTCTATTAGGTTTTGGTATTCAACCTGGTCCTAGATTATACCAAACCAATCCCGAAATTTTCTGGTCAGTAATAATGTCGATGTATATCGGTATGGTTGTTCTATTAATTTTAAATTTACCTTTAATTCCTTACATAGCTCGTATTCTAGCAGTTCCAAGAAATTTTTTAATTCCACTAATTTTATTTTTCTCAATTACAGGTATTTATTTAATGTCATTTAATAATTTTGATATTTATTTAATGATTGGTATAGCAGTGGTGGCTACTTTCTTGCGCTTATACGAATTTCCTATGCCTCCTTTAATCCTCGCCTTTGTACTTGGAAAGTTAATAGAGGAAAACTTAAGGAGATCATTATTGATTAGTGATGGGTCCTTCAGTTTTTTATGGGATAGGCCTTTAACTTTAATTATTCTATTGATTACAATTGGGATCGTTGGTTGGCAAATTTACAGATCTTTAATAAGAAAATAATTAAGATTTTATATCTATACGCTTTCTAATAATTTCTTTATCAAGTTTCATTTCACGATAAGACATGATTAAAACACCTAAAAATATAACACTAGCACCAATCCAAGTGAAGAGATCAGGTGTTTCACTAAAAACATAATATCCAATTAAAGAAGCAAACACTAAACTTAGAAATGAGTATGGTTGTGTCATACTAACATCTACTAATTTGTATGCGTGATTAATACAAAGATGCAACAATGTACCAAATAAACCTGCAAAAAATAAATAAATCAAAGTTTGAAAACTAGGTGTTTGCCAATAAAACAACGCAATAATGAAACTAAAAATTGTCATATACGTGTATCCATAAGATAAAATCGTAATCGAACTATCATCTTTTGCGATAGTTTTTGTAATTATAATTACTATTGACCACATAAAAGACGATGCCAGTGCCATATAAACTCCAAGAGAGATTTCGATTATTCCTGGCCTTAAAATTATTAACATTCCAATAAATCCTAAAACTAGTGCAAAACTTCTATATATGTAAATTTTTTCTCCTAGAAATAAAACTGCCAAAATTGTTACTATGAAAGGAACAACAAAAGATATCGCTGTAGCTTTTTCAATTGGCATCATTACTAAGGCTGAGAAATATAATAGCATTGAAGGCAAGTTTAAAACCGCTCTTAAAAAATGTTTTTTATGATGATTTGTTTTAAAAACTGTAAATTTAGATTTTAGCATATAGGGAAAAATAATTAGGAAACCAAATAAAAACCTAAAAAACCCTGCAACATAAACATTAGCTTCTTCTTGTGCTAATTTTAAAAAGGTTAACATTAATGTTCCACAAAAAACTGAGATTATAATTAAAAAAATTGCTAATTTATTATTTGAAATCAATTTAATATCTTTTTGAATTCTTCAATTATTTTTGGCCAATAAAATTTAGCAACATATTTTTGAGCATTTTTTCCAAACTCTAAATATTTTTTATTTTCTAACATTTTAATAATTGAGGAATAAACATCTTCAAGACTGTTGCCATCACATATTAAACCAGTTTTTTCATCATCAATTGCATCTGCTGCACCACCGTCTTTTCCACCAATAGAGGGAATTCCGTATTGTCCGGCTTCAGCATAAACAATTCCAAATCCCTCAACAGATTTATTGTAAATAATTGAAGGCATGACAAAAATATTTGATTTTGCAATAAGTGCATTTTTTAAATCATTACTAATGTCTTTAAAAAACATAACTTGAGCTTCAAGATCTAGTTCTTTTACTAGTTTTTTAATATTTTCTTCTTCATCTCCATAACCAACACAAATATAGACAATATCAGGATATATTTGTTTAAGATTTCTTAAAGCCATTACAACTTTTTCATGATTTTTTCTTTTATCAAATCTAGAAACTGTAATTAATCTTGGAGTTTTTACTTTTAATAAGCTTTCAATTTTTTTTAATGATTTATCATTTAATTCTTTAGCTGGATCAATTCCAGGGTTAATGATAACAATTTTATTTTCATTTACACCAATTTCTATGGCTAAATTTTTTGTATACTTTGAATTAGCAATAATTTTTTCGGAAGTATTTAATACTTTTAGTATTCTTTGATTAATTCTAGAACCCTTTAGATGATTGATATCTTTACCATGAATGAAACAAAATTTTTTTTTACTATTTTTTAAATGCTCTAAGCTTTTCCAGTGATCAGCGATAATACCATCTACAATATTATTTTTAGTAAATTCATCTATTAAATTTGCCTTTCTATATTTTCTAAATAATTTTGGACCACCAATTCTTTCTATAGAAAAAGATGCCTGTTCATCAAAATTTTTATGTCCATCAATATAATCAGCAAATACTTTGATCATGTAATTTTTGGATAATTCATTTGAAAAACCCCACAAATGATTTTGCATACCACCAAGCTCTGGTGGGAATGATCTAGTTACAATTAGATACATTAATCATACTTCCATTTAATACCACAGCCCGCACTGGGTATTTGATCTTCGGGACCTTTTCCAGTTTCAGCTATTTGTCTCATAGCTGTTAGCAGATCACTTTCTCCGTCTTTAACTGGAATAAACTTTTTAAGTTCTCTTAATCGTCCTCTGTATTGAAGTTCTAGATTTTTATTGTAGCCAAAGAAATCTGGAGTACATACGGCATCATATGCTTTAGCAATTTCTTGAGTTTCATCATGTAAGTAAGGAAAATTGAAATGATTTTCATTTGAAAACTTGATCATGTTATCAAATGAGTCGTCTGGATAATTAACAAAGTCATTTGAGCAGATAGCAACTGAGTTGATGCCAATTTTTTTCAATTCACTACAATCTTCAACTAATTCTTTTGTAATAGCTTTTACATATGGACAATGATTGCAAATGAACATTATTAAAGTTCCATTTTCACCTTTGATATCATTTAAAGACAGAATTTTATTATCAGTAGATTTTAATTCAAATGGATTAGCTTTTTGACCAAAATCACATATTGGAGTTTGTATAGGCATAATGTAAAATATATAGATTATGTTTTATGATTTAAAAGATAAAAAACCAAAAAACTCTGGCGAAAATTGGGTAGCTCCGAATGCTACAATAATTGGAGATGTTACTTTAGAAAAAAATACAAGTATTTGGTTTAATGCAGTGCTTAGAGGAGATATTGAAAATATTCATATTGGTGAAGGGTCTAATGTACAAGATGGTAGCGTATTACACACAGATCCTGGATGTCCTTTAAAAGTAGGAAAAAATGTTACGGTTGGCCATCTAGTTATGCTTCATGGATGTACCATTGGAGATAATAGTTTAATTGGAATTGGAGCTGTTATCTTAAATAAAGCTAATATTGGAAAAAATTGTATTATCGGAGCTAAAGCTTTAATTACAGAAAATAAAGTTATACCTGATAACTCTTTGGTTGTGGGCTCTCCAGGTAAAGTTATTAGAGAAGTTTCAGAGGAAGAAAAAAAAGCAGTTTTTGAAAATACTAAACATTACCAAGATAATTGGAAAAAATATTCGAAATCAATTTTTTAAAGGAGATAAATGCCAGCAGGATACGTAATAGCTCAATTAAAAGTAACTAATCCTGAAAATTATAAGGAATATGTTGAAAAAGTTACTCCACTTGTAAAAAAATTTGGTGGAGAATTTTTAGTAAGAGCTGGTGAATTTCAAATTTTTGATGGCGAAACAAATTTTCCTAGAATTATTATTCTTAAATTCCCTACATATGAAAAAGCATTGGAATGGTACAATTCTGAAGAATACAAACCAATAAAACAAATAAGATTAGATAATTCCGAAGGTACAAATATAATTATTAAAGGTATTTGAAATAATAATTTATTTACTTAAATAATAAATCGTTAACCGAATAAATGATCAATCCAATTATTGCTATAAATAAAATTAAGAAAGATAATTGCCCACTTAACTTAGATTTAATTTTGGTTTTACCCTCTTTAAATTTTTTAAAATGAATACTTCCAAATCTCATTACAGTTAATCCTAAAATTATAAGAAATGCTGTAAATATATATCCAGTAACCATCTATGGAATTAACCAGGTATCTTTATTATTTTCCAAATTAAACTTAGCTCTTCTATGTCCTTTAGCTGCTAAATAAAGCCATTCTATAGTTTTAATTTTACACTGAATGACAGTAAAGTTTTTGTAACCTTCCTCACTTTGTTCTTTAGTGTAATCAAAATTATCTAATTCTGGTTTTAGTCCAGAGGTTGGTAAATCTGACTCCGTTCCAGGACCATTATCTACTAAGTAACATTTTCTACTAATATGTTGAGTTTTAGACCAAGATTCTTTTGTTACATCATTATTGTGATTAACTATACATTCAACTTTTAATCTTACCTGTATTTTTTCATCTTTATCATAAAACAACATTGCAGCGTTTTTATTCGCTTTCAATTTTTCAATTTTATCTGACCTGATATCACTATGATATTGGACAAGATTATTTGATTGATCAGATTTTCTTAAGACTACAATTCTTCCATCAAAGTCTGATTGATTACCACAAATAAACACTGGTATTCGAAAAGGAGAACCTCTGTCTTTAACAGCATTATCTAACATCGACCAAATTTTCTTTTTGATCTCTGCAAAGTCCTCGTAATAAGGAACTGTATCCGTCACAAATATTATTTTTTCTTTTTTAATCTAGCAATCAAACCTGAGCTATCCCAACGATTTCCACCCATTTCTTGAACCTCAGCATAATAACCATCAATAATTTCTGTTATAGGCACAGGTGAACCATTTTTTTTTGCTTCCTCAATTGCAATTTTTAGATCTTTTCTCATCCAATCAATAGCAAAACCATAATCAAACTTGTCATCAGTCATAGTTCGGTATCTATTTTCCATTTGCCAAGATTGTGCTGCACCTTTAGATATTGTTTCCATAACTTTATCCATATCTAAACCTGCGTTTATTCCAAAATTAATTGCTTCAGATAAACCTTGGACTGTTCCAGCAATACACATTTGGTTCATCATCTTTGTTAACTGACCACTTCCACAAGGACCAATTAATTTTACTTTTTTACTGTAACAATCAATCACTGGTTCAGCCTTTTTAAACACTTCTTCATCGCCACCAACCATTACTGTTAGTATTCCGCCCTCAGCACCAGCTTGTCCACCTGAAATAGGGGCATCTAAAAAACTAAACCCTTTATCATTTGCTTTTTTATTTAATTCTCTTGATACTTCTGCAGATACAGTTGAGTTATCAATAAAAATAGACCCAGCTTTTGCTGTGTTAAATAATCCATTTTCTCCAGTTGCTACTTCTCTTAAATCATCATCATTACCAACACATGTGAAAATAAAATCGGCACCATCTGCAGCCTCAGCAGGTGTATTGGCCATTTTACCTTTATATTCACCAATCCATTTTTCAGCTTTAGATTTAGTTCTATTAAAAACAGTTACATTGTGTCCGGCTTTTGATATATATCCAGCCATTGGGTAGCCCATAACCCCAAGACCTATGAAAGCAACATTACAAGTCATAATTTTTTTCTATGTTTAAAAGTTTAAGTTTAAAAGTAATTGTATTTGGTTTTATTTTTACATTTTTTTCAAGTTTTGGACAGAGTTTTTTTCTTGGCTTATTTAATTCTAGTATTAGAGACGCCTTATCAATTACACATGGACAATTTGGCTCAATTTATGCATCAGCCACTTTATTAAGCAGTATTGTTTTAGTTTGGATTGGAAAAAAAATCGATGACGTAAACATATTAAAATTTGCATCTTATGTAATAATTTTTTTATCAGCTTCCTGTTTTATATTTTCAAAAATTTCATCAGTTATTTTTTTATTTGTGGGAATTTTTTTAATGCGTTTAGCTGGACAAGGATTATCAAGTCACACAGCAACAACAACTATATCTCGTTTTTTTGAAAAAAATAGAGGAAGAGCTTTAAGTACAGGTTGGTTAGGACTGTCATTAGCTGAATTTATAATGCCAGTTTTAATTGTTTTTTTATTAACTTTAATAGAATGGAGAGATATTTGGGTTTCAATATCTATTTTAATTATACTTGTTTTACCTGTTGCAACTTTTCTTTTAGTTAAAGATGTTGAGCTTGATACGAGAGAAGAATCTAAAATAGATGAGAATAATAAAGAAATTAAACAATGGAAAAGAATAGAAGTTTTAAAAGATTATAGATTTTACATCATGTGTATGACGATGTTAGCAATGCCATGGATTGCAACAGGATCTTTTGTTTATCAGTCTTTTATATCTTCTTCTAAAGAGTGGGGACCCTATGTGATTGCACAATCATTTATGGCTTACTCAATTTTATCAGTGATTACTCTTTTCATATCTGGTTTTTTAATTGATAAATTTTCAAGTAGAAAATTATTAATCTATATGAATATCCCACTTCTTCTTGGCACTATAGTTCTTTACTATTTTGATGCAGCTCTGTCTTCTTTTGTATTTTTTGGTTTAGTAGGGGTAACCAATGGTTTGGCAAACGTGCTTGGTTCCTCAACCTGGGCTGAGATTTATGGTGTTAAATATATTGGGTCCATAAAAGCCTTAACAACTGCATTGATGGTATTTTCAACAGCATTTGGTACAGCTATTTTTGGCTTTCTGATTGATATTGGTTTTTCAATTGAAGACATAGCCGTTGTTTCAGGAACTTATATCTTTAGCTCAATTATTCTTCTTTATTTGGTTAAAAATAAGTTAAATCCTCATTATTCATAAAAATAGCTCTTGATTTTTAAAGACTCACTGTGTAGATACTCCGCATGGCTAGAGTTACCGTAGAAGACTGTATAGATAAAGTAGAGAGCCCTTATGAATTAGTACTTGTTGCTAAAGAAAGAGCTACTCAACTTAATGCAGGTATTGAACCAACAATTGATAGAGATAACGATAAAAATACTGTTATTTCATTAAGAGAAATTGCCGAAGAAAAAATTAAAGTTTCAGATTTAACTGATAGTGCTGTTTACAAACTTAGAAAACACGTTGAACAAGTTGATGATACTGCAGAGGATGATGAAGAAATAGGTGATGATTTTGAAAATCTATATAAAGGTGAAATTTCAAAAAGTGGTACCCCAATTTTACCATCTAAAAGAGCAAGAAAAACTCCAGAAAAAATTCAAGTAACAAAAGAAGATTTGGCCGAGCTATCTGAAACAGCTACAGCAGAAGTCGATAATTCAGTAGGCGAAGAAACGATGAATGAGCAAGGAGAAGTTTCTTTAGATGAAGTATCAGAATCAGAAAATCAAGAAGCAGACGTATCTTCAGACGACACTGAAGCTTCAAACTCATAAAAAAATAATATAAAGTTATACCATGAATAGGAAAGTATCAGTTGCTCCTATGATGGATTGCACAGATCGTCATGAACGATTTTTTTTAAGATTAATATCCAAAAACACTCTTCTTTACACTGAGATGGTAGTCGATGAAGCTATAAATAGAGGAGATAAAAAAAAGTTATTGGAGTTTAATATTAATGAGAAACCTGTAGCACTTCAATTAGGAGGCTCTTCTCCAAAACTTTTAGCTGAAGCCACTAAAATAGGTGAAGATTTTGGTTATGATGAAATTAATCTGAACTTAGGATGCCCCAGTAAAAAAGTTGAAAAAAATAGATTTGGTGCTTGTTTGATGAAAGAACCAAATTTGGTGGCAGATTGTTTAAGTAAAATGCAATCAGTTACAAAACTGCCAGTAACTATAAAAACAAGAATTGGTTACGATGATGTAGAGGATTATGAAAATTTACATAGTTTTATTTCTACACTTAAAGCAACAGGGGTTAAAACTTTTATCATTCATGCAAGAAAAGCAATGTTAGGTAAATTTACACCTAAGCAAAATTTAAATATTCCTCCTTTAAAATATGAATATGTTTATAAATTAAAAAAAGATTTTCCAAAGGAAGAGATTATTATCAATGGAGGAATAACTTCAGTAGATGAAATAAAACCTCATTTAGAAAAAACAGATGGTGTAATGATAGGAAGAGCTGCGTATCATACTCCTTATTTATTAGCAGATATTGAAAGAGAAATATTTAATAATGAGGATGTTCCAAGTAGACAAGATGTAATTGAACAACTCATTCCTTATGTTAAAGAAGAATTAAAAAAGGGAACAAGATTAAATCAAATCATGAGACATACTCTTGGTTTATTTCATGGTCAAACAGGTGCAAGTTATTGGAAAAGATATTTAAGCGAAAACATGTGTGTAAGAGATGCTGATGTGAAAAAAATTGATCACATTATGGATAAAATTAAATACAATAATGCAGATACTAGAGTAGGGCAGTCTGCTTAATTCAATTTTAACAAACGAATACAGTTATATTATTTTATTAATGGCTTTAACAGCTATTCCAGTAGGTTTTGTGGCTGGATTATTTGGTATAGGTGGAGGGTTGATAACTGTTCCTTTTTTATATTTTATTTTTGGTTCTTTAGAAATTGATCCTCAATATGTAATGCATCTTGCTGTTGGAACTTCATTTGCAATTATAATACCAACATCTACAGTTTCAGTTTTAACACATCATAAATTTAAAGCAGTTGATTTTGATATTGTTAAGAATTACGGTCTGTTTGTTATACTAGGAGTTATTGTTGGTACTGCTTTTGCAGCTTCTTTAAAAACTAAATCCTTAGTTTTATTTTTTTCTATAATGATTTTATTTTTAGGAATTTACTTATTGTTAATAAAAGAAAAGGAACAAAACATAATTGTTAAAATGAAATTACATCTAAAAGTAATTCTTGGTTTTCTTGTTGGGTTTATATCTGCTCCTATGGGTATAGGAGGAGCTGTAATGAATGTACCTATCCTTAAGTTTTTTGGTTATTCAATAAATAAAGCAATAGGAAGTGCAGCAGCCATAGGTTTTCTAATTGCTTTATTTGGAGCAATAGGTTTTTTAATTTCAGGAAGTTTTTTAAATTCTAGTCTTCCACTAAGTATTGGTTTTATAAACATACCAGCCTTTTTAATTTTTATACCAATCACAACTTTCATGGCTAGAATAGGAGCTAAAACAGTTCATAGTATTGATAAAAAAAAAATTAGTAAGTTTTTTGGAATTTTTCTTTTAGTCGTTTCGATTAAATTTTTTTATGAATACCTGAAATTATAACAAGTAAAAAAAAAGAGGTGACTTCAGTCTCCCTCCATCACCTCACGAATTCAAACTAAGTGATTCTTTAAATATTTAAGAACACTTATTAGTTGAAAATGCATTTTATTAACTAATTTAAAATCAGACAATCTTAAGTTGTATAAGTCTTAAATAAAAACTCAAATTAGCCACACATAATATTTAGTGTTATTATTCAAATTGATACTTTTAAAAATGGTTTCAATAAAAAACATTAATAAAAATATTAAAAAAAATTTATTTGATCCAATCGATAAAACAAAAAATAAGTTTTCCTCAATTTTAAAAGATTTTAAAAAAAACAAAGTTAAAAAAGATATAGCATTAAAAAAACAATTAGAAAAAGAAAAGAAAAGAGAATTAATTTTAGAAAAAAAATTAGCAAAAAAAGCCAAACAAGATGAATTGAAAGAAGAAAGAAAGAAACTTCTTTTTCAAAAAAAATTAATCATTGAAAATGAAAAACAAGAAAAAAAGAATGAAGAAAAAAGACGAAAGATAGAAGCTCAAAGAATTAAAATAGAACAGAAAAAAATTAAAGATGAAGAAACTAGAAAACTTAGAGAGGAAGCCAGAAAGCTTAAACAAGAAGATTTAAGGCTAAAAATGTTAGAGAGACAAAGAATTAGAGAAGAAAATATTAAAATTAAAGAGGAACAATTAAAAAATAAAGAAATTGAAGCTCAAAAGAGAAGAGATGAAAAAGAAAAAGAAAGACAAGAAAAAATAAGATTAAAAGAAATTGAAAGGAAAAATAGACTTGAGGAAGAACAAAGATTAAGAGAAGCAGCTAGGAAGCTGAAATATGAGCAAGAAAAACTTAAAGAAATGGAAGAAAGATTAAGAGATCTAGAAATTGAAAGACAGCAAGAAATTCAAAGACAAATTTTAAAAGAAGAGGCTGAGCAAAGAGCCAAGGAAGAGGAAATAAGAAATAAAGAAAAAGAATTTAAAGAAGCTGAACGTGAGAGAATAAATAAAGAAAATGAAAGACGTCAAAGAGAAAGAGAATTGAAAATAGAGAAGGAAAGACAAAAAAGAATTGATGAAGAAAACGAGAGAATTAGATTAGCTGAAATTGCTCAAAAAGAGAGAGAAGATGAGGAAAACAGGCGAATGAAAGAATGGGAGAAAAAATTTGATGAAGAACAACGACTAAAAGAAGAGGAATTAGTTAGAAAGTTTTATAGCGATGAAATTTCTGAACAAGAAAACAATCTGGATGGCGATAATTTAGAAACTAAAGTTGATAACGATAATATAGAAAATAAAAACGATAAAGATAATTTTAAAAATTAAATTTTCTGATCATATTTACCGACCTTACCTGTTTTTTGCAACAAATCGTCAATAAAATCAAAGATTTTTTTCTTTCTTTCATCTGATGTCGGGCTTTCAGTAACAATAACTAAAGATGGTTTGTTTGAAGATGCCCTTATAAGCCCCCAAGAACCATCTTCAAATGAAAACCTTACTCCATTAACTGTTAAAATATCATTAATAACTTGGCCATCTATTTCAATTTTGTTTTCTTTTAAATTTTTAATTTGCTTAACTAGTTCTTCAACAACAATATATTTTTCTTCATCTTTGCAAAAAGGTGCCATTGTTGGTGTTTGAAATGTGCTAGGTAACTCCCTAATAATTTCACTTATTTTTTTATTTTGATTATCTAATAAGTGGCATACTTGAATTGCTGAATTGATACCATCATCATACCCAAAACCTAATGGTTGATTAAAGAAAAAATGACCACTTTTTTCAAAGCCTGCTAATGCTTTTTCAGTGTTTACTTTCCTTTTAATGTGAGAATGACCTGTTTTCCAATAAATTGTTTTACAATTGTTTTCAATTAATTTTGCATCTTTTGAATACAAACCTGTTGATTTTACATCTACAACAAATTTAGAATTTTTATGTTTATTTGATAGATTTCTAGCTATCAGAAGACCTATTTTATCTGAAAATATTTCGTTACCTTTATCGTCAATAACTCCAACTCTATCTCCATCACCATCAAATCCAAAACCTATATCAGCATTGTTATCTTTAACTGCTCTAGCTATTTCATGAAGCATTTCAAGATCCTCTGGATTTGGGTTGTATTTAGGAAAATTCCAATCTAGATTACAATCTAACTCAATTACTTCACAACCAATACCTCTCAAAATTTCTGGAGCAAAAACACCTGCTGTTCCATTACCACAAGCTACCACAGCTTTAATTTTTTTCTTAATTTTGTTTTTACTAATTAAGTCATCCTTATAAATTTTGTCAAAATCTTTTATTTTTTTTTCACTACCTTCACCTTTTGTAAATTTTTCATTTAAGGTAATTTCTTTTAATTCCTTCATTTCTTCAGGTGCATGAGTTAGTCCTTTTTTGATTCCCATTTTGACACCAGTCCACCCATTTTCATTATGACTTGCTGTAATCATTGCAACTGCATCGGCATCCAGATTGAATTGCGCAAAATAAACCATGGGAGACAATGAAAGACCAATATCCTCTATACTGCATCCTGTAGACATTAATCCTTTTTTGAGAGCAATTTTTATTTCTTCACTATAGGAACGGTAATCATGACCTATGATAATTCTAGGATTGTTTTTTTTTGTATGAATTTTTATTTGTGATCCTAAGCCCTTACCAAGATTCTCTATACCTGCTAAATTTATGTCTTTTTCGTACAACCAACGAGCGTCATATTCTCTAAAGCCAAATGGGTTTATTTTTACGTTTTGATTCATTACCTATTTTCTTACTCTTTTTTTGTTAATTTCTTGCAAAAAAATTTATTTTTTTATTGATTATCATTTTGTCGCGTTCTATAAATGTTCTATTGTACAAAAGTTTATATAGTATATTTACGATAAACGCCTACAACATATAGTTGTTTTCGTACTAATAACAAAATATAATTAAAATTTATGAATAAGATTCTTTCTCAAGCCCTCAAAAAAGCTGTCTCTGAATATAGCCCAGAAGTTAAGGAAGTTTCTAAGATAAATAAGCCTGATCTTTTCTCATTAAATAACGAAACAGAACTATTTCAAAATGACAAAGGCATCATAATTAAAATTGATCGTTCGAAAGATGCAAATCTTACAGACTTTGGTAAAGCAACTTTAAAAGACAGATATTTAGGTTTGAACGAATCTTATCAAGATTTATTTGCAAGAGTAGCAAGCACATATTCAGATGATAATTTGCACGCTCAAAGAATTTATAATTATATAAGTAATCTTTGGTTCATGCCAGCAACACCAGTTTTATCAAACGGTGGTACAAAAAGAGGATTACCTATTTCATGTTTTTTAAATGAAGCATCTGATAGCTTAGGAGGTATTCTTGATTTATGGAGTGAGAATGTTTGGTTGGCAGCGAAGGGTGGAGGAATTGGAAGTTACTGGGGTAACTTAAGATCTATTGGTGAAAAAATAGGAAGAGTTGGAAAAACTTCTGGAATAATTCCTTTTATAAAAGTTATGGATTCTTTAACTATGGCCATCAGTCAAGGATCATTAAGAAGAGGTTCTGCTGCATGTTATCTTCCAATTGATCATCCTGAGATAGAAGAGTTTATTGAAATGAGAAGACCTACTGGTGGTGATCCAAATAGAAAAGCATTAAATTTACATCACGGGGTTTTAGTTTCTGATGCGTTTATGAGAGCTGTAGAAACAGATGAACAATGGGCTTTAAAAAGTCCTGCTGACGGAAGTGTTCAACAAACTATTTCAGCAAGAAATTTATGGATAAGATTATTAACTGCAAGAATTGAAACAGGTGAGCCATATATAATTTACATTGATACTGTTAACAGACAAATTCCTCAACATCACAAGTTAGCAAATCTAACTGTTAAAACTTCTAACTTATGTAGCGAAATAACATTACCAACAGGAATTGATAAGGATGGAAGAGATAGAACTGCAGTATGTTGTTTGTCTTCGTTAAATCTAGAAAAATACGATGAATGGAAAGATGATCCAGACATGATTAGTGATGTGATGAGATTTTTAGATAATGTTTTATCTGATTTCATTAACAAAGCACCAGATCAATTTAAAGATGCAAAATATTCAGCCGAAAGAGAAAGAAGTGTTGGATTGGGTGTAATGGGCTTTCATTCATTTTTACAAAAAAATAGAATTCCACTAGAGTCCGTAATGGCAAAGTCATGGAATAAAAAAATATTTAAAAATATTCATGAGAAAGTTAATCAAGCTTCTAAAGATTTAGCTGAAGAAAGAGGTGCATGTCCAGATGCGGCAGAGTATGGTTATAAAGAAAGATTTTCTAACAAGACAGCAATCGCTCCAACAGCTTCGATTTCAATTATTTGTGGTGGAGCATCTCCAGGAGTAGAGCCTATTGCAGCTAATAGTTATACCCACAAAACTTTGTCAGGATCTTTCAACGTTAGAAATAGATATTTAGAGGAAATATTACAAAGTCATGGTAAAAATGATGATGAAACCTGGTCTACTATTACTACCAATCAGGGGTCTGTTAGTCATCTAGATTTTTTAACTGATTTAGAAAAAGATGTATTTAAAACAGCATTTGAGCTTAATCAAAATTGGATAATTGAACTTAGTGGAGACAGAACTCCTTATATTTCACAAGCTCAATCAGTAAATTTATTTTTACCAGCAGATGTTCATAAAAAAGAATTACACAAAATTCATTTTGATGCATGGAAGAAAGGCTTAAAAAGTCTTTATTACTGTAGATCAAAATCAATTCAAAGAGCCGAAAATATCAATGATGCAAAATCAACAGATATTATGGCTAACGTTTATAAAAATAAATCAACCAAATCTGAAGAACCAGAATATGAGGAGTGTTTATCATGTCAGTAGCAGAAAAAATTAATAAAGAAATTATTCAACCAAAAAAGATGGGTCTATTAGTAGAAAACCCTGTGTACAAACCTTTTAGATATCCATGGTGTTATGATGCATGGTTAACTCAACAAAGAATTCATTGGTTACCAGAAGAGGTACCTTTGGGAGATGATGTTAGAGATTGGCAAAAAAATTTGTCTCAACCGGAAAAAAATTTATTAACTCAAATCTTTAGATTTTTCACTCAAGCAGATGTAGAGGTTAATAATTGTTATTTAAGACATTACACAACTGTATTTAAACCAACAGAAGTATTAATGATGATGACAGCATTTGCAGCAATGGAAACAGTTCATGTAGCTGCTTATTCTCATCTTTTAGATACTATTGGTATGCCTGAGTCTGAATACTCAGCTTTCATGAAATACAAAGAGATGAAAGACAAGTACGATTACATGCAAGGTTTCAATGTAAATTCTAAAGAGGATATTGCAAAAACAGTTGCGGTGTTTAGTGCTTTTACAGAAGGATTACAATTGTTTGCTAGTTTTGCAATTTTATTGAATTTTCCAAGACATAATAAAATGAAAGGAATGGGACAGATAGTTACTTGGTCTGTAAGAGATGAAACACTTCATTGTAATTCTATGATCAGAATTTTTAAGGAGTTTATAAAAGAAAATCCTGAAATCTGGACACCTAAACTTAAAAAAGAACTTTATGAAGCTTGTAGAACAATTGTTGAGCATGAGGATGCTTTTATTGATTTAGCTTTTGAAATGGGTCCTATGGAAGGTTTAACCGCTCAAGAAGTTAAAGGTTACATTAGGTTCATTGCAAATAGACGACTTATTCAATTAGGATTAGAACCAATTTATGATGTTCAAAAAAATCCACTAACTTGGTTGGATACAATGCTTAATGCTGTTGAGCATATGAATTTCTTCGAAGGTAGAGCGACTGAATATTCTAAAGCATCAACTCAGGGTACTTGGGCAGAAGCTTTTAGTTAATTTTAAATTTATCTTTGATTTAACTGCATCACTTTTCGATGCTTGCTACCTTTGTAACTAGCTAAAGGTCTAATAAGTTTATTAGCAGCGTGTTGCTCCATTATATGAGCAGACCAACCAGTAATTCTTGAAATTACAAATATTGGAGTAAAAAAATCAGTTTCAAATCCCATTAAATGATAAGTAGGTCCTGTAGGATAGTCTACATTAGGATATATGTTTTTTTCTTTTATCATTACCCTTTCAACAATATCGTAAATTTTCTCGAATTTTTTATCTTTCTTAATTTTAGCAACTTTTGCAAAATATTTCCTCATGGTTGGAACTCTAGAATCACCTGATTTATAAACCCTATGCCCAAATCCCATCACCACCTCTTTATTTTTTAAGGCATTGTTAATCCATTTTAAGGCATTTTCAGGCTTTTTAATTTTGTTCATCATATGCATAACTTCCTCATTAGCTCCACCGTGAAGAGGGCCTTTTAAACTGGCGATTGCACCTGTTATTGCTCCATGTATATCAGACAAACTGCTAGTGATTGTTCTTGCCGTAAATGTAGAAACATTAAAACTATGCTCAGCATAAAGAATTAGAGATACATCAAAAGCCTTAACAATTTCTTTTTGAGGTACTTTTCCAAAACACATATAGAAAAAGTTTTCAGCAAAAGTTAAAGTTTTTTTTGGTTTAATAATTTTTTTTCCTTTCCTTATTCGGTAAAAAGCAGCAAGTGCTGTAGGAGTTTTTGCAAAAATTCTTAGAGCTTTTCTCATATTTGCTTCAGGTGAAGAGTCGGTAGTCTCTTTATCTTCCAATCCCATTACACTTACAGCAGTCCTAGCTACATCCATCGGATGTGATTTTTTTGGCATATGCCTAATAATCTCATATAAATTTTTAGTTAACTCCCTATGATTTCTTTCTTCTTTCTCAAATTTTCTAAGTTCAAGAGTATTTGGTAAATCTTTATTTAAAATTAAATATGCAACCTCCTCAAATCTACAATACTCACATAAATCTTGAGCAGCATACCCCCTATAAGTAAGCGAGTTAATCTCAGGCATTACTTTTGAAACCTCTGTTTCATCAACAACAATGCCTAGTAATCCCTTCTTGATATCATCACTCATTATTCATGTCCTTCCGTACTAAAATTATAAATTTTTTCATCTAATGATTTGTATTTTTCATAATCAACTAATTCATAGAGTCTTTTTCTAGTTTGCATTTTATCAATTATATTGTTTTGGTGTCCATTTGCATAAATGTCTCTTAATCCATCTTCTACATTTTTCATAGCCAATCTTTGTGTGGTAACTGGATAAATCACAATATTGTATCCAAAATTTTCTAATTCTTTGTAGTTAAACAATTTAGACTTACCAAACTCAGTCATATTAGCTAATAAATATCCAGTTAATTCTTTACGAACTTTTTCAAAATCTTTCTCATCTTGAAGAGCTTCAGGAAATATTATTTCAGCACCAGCGTCAATGTAGGCTTTGCATCTTTCAATCATTTTATCGATACCCTCAACACTTTTGGCGTCTGAACGAGCTATAATTTTAAAGTTTTGATCTTTTTTTGCTGCAACACATTCTTTAATTTTTTTAACCATGGCATCAGTTGAAATTAGTTCTTTGTTATCAAGATGCCCACATCTTTTTCTTTCAATTTGATCCTCTAAATGAACTCCTGTTATTCCAAATTCCTCAAAGGTTTCTATGGTTTCTTTGCATGATTTAAATCCTGTATCTATATCAACTATTGTAGGAAGATTAGTTACTCTTGAAATCAGATAAGATCTTGTACTAACATCTTGTAGTGTAGTTAAGCCAATATCTGGAAAACCAAGATCATTAGCCATTACTCCACCAGATACATAAACTGCGTCATAACCAATTTCTTCAATTAATTTTGCTGTCAACGGATTATATGCACCAGGAACTCTTAATATTTTATTTAATTTTAATTTCTGGTCAAAATCTAATCTTTTTTGACTTGGTTCTTTTTCCACAAAGTGCATTAAAAAATTCCCTTTTTATTATTTTTTTTTAATTTATTTTTTCTTACCTCAATATTCAATTTATAAAGTTGACCTGATTTTAAATTTCTTAAATTTTGTACTGTTTTTAAAAAACGATTGGTTTCTTTTTTATCTAAAATACCGTCAGTTAGAGTTATAAATTTATTTATATAATTTTCTCTGCTAAAAGGTTTAGCCCCATATGGATGTGCGTCTGCTCTATCTAGTTCCTCTGTTATTTTTTTTCCATTGTTAAACGTCACAACAACTTTAGCTCCAAAGGATTTGTTTTTTGGATTAGGGTCGTGATACTTTTTTGTCCATTTTTTGTCTTCAAATGTTTTTATTGATCTCCAAATTTTAATTGTACTTTTTCTTTTAGCTCTGGCTTTTGTATAAGATTTGATATGATGCCAATCTCCATCTTCAAGTGCTACAGCAAAGATGTACATTATAGAATGATCTAATGTCTCTCTGCTTGCATTAGGATCCATTTTTTGAGGGTCATTAGCGCCTGTACCGATAACATAATGTGTATGGTGGCTAGTAAATATATCAATTTTTTTAATTTGATTTAAATTTGAAATTTTATTTTTTAGCTTTTTGGCTAGATCTATTAATGCTTGTGATTGATATTCTGCAGAATATTCTTTTGTGTATGTCTCTAAAATAGCTTTTTTACTTTCACCTTTTTTTGGCAATGGGACTTTGTAGTTAGCTTTTTTGCCATCTAGTATTCTTGCAATTACACTGTCTTCACCTTCATAAATTGGACTTGGAGCTCCTTCACCCCGCATAGCTCTATCTACAGCTTCGATAGCAAGCTTGCCAGCGTGTGCTGGAGCATAAGCTTTCCAACTTGAAATTTCTCCTTTTCTTGATTGTCTTGTTGAAATTGTTGTATGTAGTGCCTGTTGAACAGCCTGATAAATAGTTTCTGTATTTAATTTTAACATTGTTCCTAGTCCAGCAGCCACACTAGGTCCTAAATGAGCAATGTGATCAACTTTATGTTTATGTAAACAAATTCCTTTAACTAAATTTACTTGAACTTCGTATGCAGTAATTATTCCTCTTAGTAAATCCAATCCACTTTTTCTATTTTGTTGTGCAACACTTATAAGCGGAGGTATGTTATCACCAGGATGACTATAATCTGCAGCTAAAAAAGTGTCATGGAAATCTAATTCTCTAACTGCAGTTCCATTAGACCAAGCTGCCCATTCGCAATCAAATTTTAGTTTTGAGTTTACACCGAATATGGTAGCGCCATTTTTTCTAGAATGCTTTAATGCCATCTCTCTAGATGAGATTACTGGCTTTCTATTTAATGAAGCAATAGCAACTGAAGCGTTATCAATTATTCTATTGATAACCATGTCAATAGCGTCATTATTTAATTTAGCATTATCACTTGCTATCTCAGCTATCTTCCATGCTAGCTGCTTCTTCTTTGGAAGACTAATTTTTGACGGATATACTTTGACTGTATGTAATAACAAAATAACTCCTAATTTGTGAATTTGTTTTAATAGTTAAAATAAATTAATCAATATTAAAGATATTCAGATATTATTTTCTCAATACCTATAAAGTCTTTTATTAAGTGATTGTGATAAATTTCGTCTTTATTTTTTTCAGTATATCCGTCCTCTAATAAAATAATTGGTATTTCAGCTGCCTTTGCAGCGTTTGCATCAGTTTCACTATCACCTATCATTATCGATTTTTTTATATCTCCATCTAGTATTTCAACCACAGTGGTAAGATGTCTTGGATCTGGTTTACAATAATCGAAAGTATCTGAACCAGCAACATATTCAAAATAATCATAGATGCCAATTTTTTTTAAAAGATCATTTGATAGATGCTCTTGCTTGTTTGTGCAAACAGCCATGGATATATTTTGATTTTTGCACCAATTTAAAAATTCTTTTACACCATTAATAAGTGTACTTTCGTTTATTATATTTTTTCCATAAAAATCAACAAATTCAGTGACCATTTCTTTTTTAACTTTTTCATCATTTACTTTACCAAATTCTTTTTTTGCTTGGCCCCATATAGATCTCCCTATCATTGCGCCAGCACCTTTACCTACAAGATTTCTAATTTCTTCAGTTGATTTGGTTGGGTAACCAAATTTTTGCATAACATGGTTGTGTGCCCTCATCAGATCTGGAGCTGTATCGACTAACGTACCATCTAAATCAAATAAAACTGTAAATTTTTGTTTCATTATAAAAGTATTTTAAAGAAATAAATTGTGAATTAATCAATATGTATACTTAATGTAAATCAATTCTAAATGGAAGTTATAAATCAAAAAAAACTTAGAGAAAAATTTATAAAGTCAGGAGTAAAGATGATAGGTCCTGAAACTATTTTTTTTTCAAAAGACACCAAGATTGGAAATAATGTGACTATAGAACCCTATGTTGTTATTGGCTCTAAGGTAAAAATTGGGAATAATGTAATTATAAAATCTTTTTCACATTTAGAATCTTGTAAAATTGAAAATAAAGTTGAGATTGGTCCATATGCTAGAATAAGACCTAATACACTTTTAAAAGAAGGATCTAAAGTAGGTAATTTTGTAGAGATTAAAAAAAGTACTTTAGGAAATAAATCTAAAGTTAACCATTTATCTTATGTGGGAGATGCTCAAATTGGAAAATCAGTGAACATTGGAGCAGGCACAATTACTTGTAATTATGATGGAGTAAATAAAAATAAGACAAAAATTAAAGACAAAGTATTTATAGGTTCAAACTCTTCTTTAGTTGCTCCAATTACAATAAATAAAGACAGTATTGTTGGAGCTGGATCAGTAATTACAAAAAACGTTAAAAAAAAATCTTTAGCTCTAACAAGATCGCCACAATTAGAAGTTAAGAATTACAAAAGAAAGAAAAAATAATTTATGTGTGGAATTATTGGAATATCAAGTAACAAACCTGTTTCTGCAAATATAATTAATTCATTAAAAAAATTAGAGTACAGAGGATATGACTCAGCAGGAATAGCCACACTTTCAGATGGTGAAATCAATGAAGTAAAATCAGAGGGAAGAGTTGATAACTTAGAAAATAATTTCGATTTAAAAAACTTAAGAGGAACTATTGGTATAGGTCATGTAAGATGGGCAACTCATGGAATTCCAAATAGTTTAAATGCTCATCCTCATTCTTCTCATAATGTATCTGTAGTTCATAATGGAATTATTGAAAATTCTACAATATTAAAAAAACATTTAATTAACAAGGGTCATAACTTTAAATCACAGACAGATACAGAGGTAATTGTTCATTTAATAACAGAACATTTAAAGACTTCAGAATTAGAAGAAGCTATCACAAAAACTTTAAAACAACTTCATGGTAGTTTTGCTCTTGGAATTGTTTTTAAAGATATACCAGACATAATAGTTGGTGCTAGAAGAGGGTCACCCTTAGCTGTTGGTTATGGTCCAAATGAAAACTATCTAGGATCAGATTCTTATGCTTTAAAATCTATGACAAATAAAATTACTTATCTTGATGATGGTGAATTTTGCATTGTTAAAAAAGATCAAGTTCTTTTTTTTAACGACGAAGGAAAAAAAGTTAATAAAAAAATATTAGAACTATCATCAGATCAAGCAAATTACGATAAAGGTGACTTTAAACATTTCATGGCAAAAGAAATTGAAGAGCAACCAATAACAATTAAAACTGGAATTAAAGAGTATGTAGATAATGTAAATAAAGACATAAATATTTTTAATTTTCCTTGGAAAGTAGAAGAGATTAGCTCAATAAAATTAATTGGCTGTGGTACTGCATATCATTCATGTTTAATGTCTAAATATTGGTTTGAAGAACTTACAAAATTAGATGTTAACGTAGATATAGCATCAGAATTTAGATACAGAAAAAATAGGTTTAAAAAAGATACTTTATATATTTTTGTTTCACAATCAGGAGAAACAGCAGATACTTATGCGGCTCTAGATTTGTGTAATAAAAATAATTTGAAAACATGTGCTGTTGTTAATGTAATTGAAAGCTCAATTGCTAGAGACTCAAATTTTGTTTTACCAATTCATTGCGGCCCTGAAATAGGAGTCGCATCCACTAAAGCATTTCTAGGTCAAATACTGGTTTTGTATATTTTATCCTTAAAACTTGGATCATTAAGAAAGGAAATTGAAAAAAAAGAATATCAAGAAAAAATTAAAGACTTAAACAATTTACCAGGTTTAATAGAAAAAACTCTGTTACATGATAATGATATTCAATCCATATCCTCTACATTTAATGAGGCAAAAGGTTCAATGTTTTTAGGTAGAGGCTATTCATATCCTATTGCTTTAGAGGGTGCATTAAAACTTAAAGAACTTTCCTATGTCCATGCCGAAGGTTATCCAGCAGGTGAAATGAAACATGGACCACTAGCTTTAATAGAGGAGGGTATGCCTGTTGTTGTTTTAGCACCTAGAGACAATTATTATAAAAAAACAATTTCAAATATGCAGGAAGTTATTGCCAGAGGAGCTAAAGTATTATTAATAACAAATAAAAGTAAGGATGAAGTTGTCTCTGAAAATATTTGGCAAACTATTGAAGTTGAGAATACTAATGATGATTTACTTCCATTCCTTTTAACCATTCCGCTGCAAAAGCTTGCATATTATTCGGCCTTAAAAAAAGGTTATGATATAGATAAACCAAGAAATTTAGCTAAATCAGTAACAGTTGAGTAATTTATATTTCATAATTTCAAAGTTTCTAGCACCATTGGTTAATCCAATAAATTTTTTAATAATTATTTTAATTTTTTTATATTTAATTAATAAAAAAAAAAATATTTTAGTTATTTATAAAATAAATAAATTAATTATTCTGATTTTATTTATTATTGGAATATTTCCAATTGGAAATATAGGTTTAAAAAATTTAGAGAAAGATTATTTAATCCAACCCGAAATTGATAAAATTGAAAATATTATTATTCTGGGCGGCACATTTAGAACTCACAATTCATTTGTATTAGATAAAATTGAATTAAGTAATCAATCTGAAAGATTAATTACATCCATTAAATTATTCATTAAACATCCTAACTCTAAAATATATTTTGTAGGTGGCGATGCAAATCTAGTTAGTCAAAATAAAAATGAGATAGATTTAGCAAAAATTTTTTTTAATGAAATGGATTTAGATTTAAATAGAATTGAATTTATACCAAATTCTAGAAACACAATTGAAAGTTTTAAATCTTTAAATAATTTAAATATAAAAGATAAAAAAAATATTTTAATCACTTCAGCTTTTCATATGAAAAGATCTATGCTTATAAGTAAAAAGTATAATTTTAATTTAATTCCATACGCAGTTGATTTTAGATCAATTTCAACACCTGGAGCTTTAAATAAGTACCAATATTTTGATATAGTAAGTAACTTAGGTAAGTTTAATCTATTTTTTAGAGAAATTTTGGGAATAGTCGCTTTTAAATTTTTTTATTAAATTTCCGATGTTGAAATTGTTTTGTTTTTTGATAAACAATTGAGAGTTGTATATGAAAATTTGGAAAAAAAACACTTGGAGAAAATATCCGGTTAAACATATTCCTGAATATCCAGATAAAAAAGAACTGGATAAGGTTTTGGATAAAATAGGAACATTTCCTCCTTTAGTATTTGCTGGAGAAACAAGACATCTCAAAAGTCAATTATCTGAGGTTGTAGATGGAAAAGCATTTTTACTTCAAGGAGGTGATTGTGCTGAAAGCTTTGCAGAATTTAATCCAGACAATATTAGAGATACTTTTAAACTAATGTTGCAAATGTCATTAGTCTTAACTTATTCAGCCTCATTGCCAGTAGTAAAAGTTGGAAGAATAGCTGGTCAATTTTCAAAGCCCAGAAGCGCACCAACAGAAACTAAAGATGGAGTAGAGCTACCAAGTTATTTAGGTGACAATATAAACGGTATGGAATTTACTGAAAAGGCTAGAGTTCCAGATCCGAAAAGATTATTTAAAGCATATTCACAATCAGCTGCAACTTTAAACCTTATAAGAGCTTTCTGTCATGGAGGTTTTGCAGATCTTAAAAATGTTCACAATTGGAATTTAGGTTTTATTAAAAATTCACCTGAGTTAAAAAGATTTAAAGAATTAGAAGACAATATTGCAAATGCACTAGCTTTTATGGATGCATGTGGAATCAATTCAGACTTTAACAGAAGATTAAAAACTGTTAACTTCTGGACATCGCATGAAGCTTTACTTCTTCCTTTTGAAGAAACAATGACAAGAACAGACTCTACAACAGGAGAAAATCATGACACGTCTGCTCACTTTGTTTGGATCGGAGACAGAACAAGACAACTGGAAGGTGGTCATGTTGAGTTTTGTAGAGGGATAGAAAACCCAATAGGAATTAAATGCGGACCTACCTTAAAGGCTGATGATCTAATTGATCTTTGTAACAGAATAAATCCTAAGAATGAAAAAGGTAAAATCACACTAATATCAAGATTTGGTGCAGATAATGTTTCAAAATTTTTACCAAAATTAATTAGGGCAATAAAAAAAGAAGGTTTAAATGTAATTTGGTCATGTGATCCTTGTCATGGAAATACAGTAAAAGCTGCTACGGGATTTAAAACAAGACCATTTAACAGTGTTTTAAAAGAAGTTAAAAATGTTTTTGCATGTCACCAAAGTGAAGGAAGTTACGCTGGTGGTTTACATATAGAATTAACTGGTCAAGATGTAACAGAATGTATTGGTGGAGCACAAAAGATATCTGAAAAAGACTTATCGTCAAGATATCACACACATTGTGACCCGAGACTAAATGCAAACCAAGCTTTAGAATTAGCTTTCTTAATTTCAGATGAGATTAAAAAGAATAGCTCTTATTCTAAAAACGCAGATAGAGCGGCATCTTAATACATTGTAAAATTTTAAATATCTAATACTTTACAATCATGAATGCTTCAGAAAAAGTAAATTTTATTTCTAACTGGATTAAAGATTATGTCAATAATATGCCAAGCAAGGCTGATTCGTTGGTTATAGGAATTTCTGGAGGAATAGATTCCTCAGTTTCTAGTACATTAAGCGCAATGACAGGTTTAAAAACTATTGTTTTATCAATGCCAATCAAACAGAAATCACACCAACATGATTTAAGTTTAAAGCATCAAGAGTGGTTAGTTAAAAATTTTAAAAATGTTGAGGCGCATACTATCAATTTAGATGAGTTATTTTTGGCATTTAATTCCAGCTTATCAAATTTTAATAATGAACATGGAATGGCGAATTCTAGAGCTAGATTGAGAATGACAACGCTTTATCAAGTTGCTGCAGCGAATAAAGGAATAGTAGTTGGAACAGGAAACAAAGTTGAAGATTTTGGTGTTGGGTTTTATACAAAGTATGGAGACGGTGGGGTAGATATATCTCCTATAGCTGATTGTAATAAAACTGAAGTTTGGGAACTTGGAAAAGAGCTAGGAATTTTAAAAGAAATTATAGATGCGGCCCCTACTGATGGTTTATGGGATGATGGAAGAACTGATGAAGGTCAACTTGGACTAAAATATGAAGAATTAGAAGAAGCTATGGACAATCCTAATTCAGCTAATCGAGCTAAATACGAAACAATTAGAAAACAAAATTTGCATAAAATGGAGCCAATTCCTGTATGCAAAATTCCAAATTAATCAAATAGATTCACAAATCTATTTTTTAAGTATATTCCTAAAATAATGAGTAAAGATATTTTTTTAACGAACAATCTAACAAATAAAAAAGAGAAGTTTGTTCCACTAGATAAAAATAACATTAGGATGTATGTGTGTGGTCCAACTGTTTATGATGATCCTCATATTGGGAATGCAAGACCAATAGTTATATTTGATATTCTATTTAAAATTTTCAAAAAAAATTATCCTAAAGTTACTTATGTGAGAAATATTACAGATGTAGATGATAAAATTATTAAATCTTCAAAAGAAAATAATATTTCAATTTCAGAACTAACAAGCAAAGTAACAAAAAGTTTTAATGAAGATTGTCATTACTTAAATTGTGAAGAACCAACCCATCAACCTAAAGCAACAGAAAATATAGATTTGATGATTAAAATGATTTCTGAATTAATAAAAAAAGAATTTGCTTATGAAAATAATAAGCATATTTATTTTGAAGTTAAAAAATTCAAGGATTATGGTCAACTATCAAATAAAAAATTAGATGAACTTATTGCTGGATCAAGAGTAGAAGTCAGTGAAAATAAAAAAAATTCAGAAGATTTTGTTTTATGGAAACCTTCAGAAGATGATGAGCCATCATGGGAGTCTCCATGGGGAAGAGGAAGGCCTGGATGGCATCTGGAGTGTTCGGCAATGTCAAAGAAATTTTTAGGAGATGAGTTTGATGTTCATGGAGGTGGTATAGATTTGTTATTTCCTCATCATGAAAATGAAATAGCTCAATCAAGATGTGCAAATGATACAAAAATATTTGCAAAATTTTGGATGCATAATGCATTCATAACAATGTCTCATGAAAAGATGGCTAAGTCTCAAGGAAATATTTTAAAAATAAAAGATTTTAGAAATAAGATAAGTGGTCAGGTTTTGAGATTAGCTTTACTGAGTGCGCATTATAAACAACCATTAGACTGGAATGATAAACTTCTGGACGACTGTCAAAACACTATAAATAAATGGTATAATTCATATTTAGATATTGAAAATAACTCTAAAGTTTCTGATGAAATTCTTCAGCCACTTTACGATGATTTAAACACTCCTGGATATATTGCTAATTTACATCAATTATATGACAAAGCTCAAAAAGGTAATGATGAAGATAAATCTTTATTTGTTTCTGCTTGTCAATTTGTAGGACTATTAAATGAAAGTAAAGAAAATTGGCTTAAATTAAAAATTAGCAAAGCTTTAATTTCTGAAAAAGAAATTTTACAAAAAATTCAGGAAAGAAATAAGGCTAGAGAGAACAAAAATTACGAAGAAGCTGATAAAATTAGAAATGAGCTTTTAGATAAAGGTGTTTTAATAGAAGATAAAGATGGTAAAACGACTTGGAAATTTAAATGAGCAAGGAACAACTTTATATATTTGACACAACACTGCGTGATGGTGCACAAACTCAAGGTGTAGATTTTTCAATTGATGATAAGGAAAAAATCTCATCAGCTTTAGATAAATTGGGTGTTGATTATGTGGAGGGTGGTTGGCCAGGGGCGAATCCAACCGATACTGAGTTTTTTAATAAAGATCATAACTTTAAAACATCAAAATTAACTGCATTTGGTATGACTAAAAAATCTGAACATAGTGCGGAGAATGACCCTATGCTCTCATCATTAATTAATTCAAAAAGTACTTCTGTTTGCTTGTTTGGTAAATCATGGGATTTTCAAGTAGATGTTGCATTAGGAATAAGTAATGAACAGAATTTAATGAATATAAGCGAAAGTACAAAACATATCGTTAAATCTGGTAAAGAGTTCATGTTTGATGCTGAACATTTTTTTGATGGATACAAAGCTAATCCAGAATATGCAATGTCATGTTTAAAAGCTGCTTTTGATAATGGTGCTAGATGGATTGTTTTATGTGATACTAACGGCGGTACACTCCCACACGAGATAACAGAAATTGTATCTAAAGTAAGTAAGCAAATCCCTGGAAAAAATTTAGGAATACACGCTCATAATGATACCGAAAATGCTGTAGCTAATAGTCTTGCAGCAGTTCAAGCAGGTGTTAGACAAGTTCAAGGTACAATAAATGGTTTGGGGGAAAGATGTGGAAATGCTAATTTAATGTCATTAATACCCTCATTTTTTTTAAAGAAAGATTTTTCAGATAAGTTTGAGCTAAACATTAAAAGAGAAAATTTAAAAAATTTAACTCAATGTTCAAGATTATTAGATGAGATATTAAATAGAAAACCTAACAAACATTTACCTTATGTTGGAGCTTCTGCTTTTTCTCACAAGGGTGGAATGCATGTTTCAGCAGTTCAAAAAGATCCTAAAACTTATGAGCATATTAATCCTGAAGAAGTTGGAAATTCTAGAAATATTGTAGTTTCAGACCAATCAGGTCAATCCAATATAATGTCGAGATTGAATTCAATAGGAATTAAAGTTGAGAAAAACAATCCAAAAATTAAAAAACTTTTAGATGAAGTGAAAGATCGAGAATTTATTGGTTATAGTTATGATGGTGCTGATGCGTCCTTTGAACTGTTAGCTCGAAGATTAATGGGAGAGATACCTAGATATATTTCTATTAACGAATATGATGTTTCTGTAAAGAAAGATAATGCCGGAGAAATAGTTTCATATGCAAAAGCACAATTAGAAGTAGATGGTGATAAAATTTTGTGTGAAGGACAAGGAAATGGACCTGTTAATGCTCTAGATAATGCAATTAGAAAGAATGTTAATAAGCTTGCCAAATATTCAGAATATTTAAAAGATTTAAGATTGGTTGACTATAAAGTTAGAATTTTAAATACTGGTACAGAAGCTGTAACAAGGGTTAGTATTGAAAGTACAGATTCAAAGGGTGTTAATTGGTTTACTATTGGAGTATCACCAAATATCATTGATGCATCTTTTAAAGCTCTTGTTGATAGTTTAGATTATAAGTTATTTAAGGATAAAGCTCCTGGAAGTTTGTAGGGATGAAAATTAAAAAATTTTCGGAAAAACCATCTGATCTAAAAGATAGAATAGGAGCCAAACCAATAGTTTGTTATCCAAATACGAATATTGAAGAAAAAAATTTAAAAATTTTACATTCTGCTCGAGAACACTTAGTTAAAAAAGACGAACTTATAATACCTCCAAGAGATGCAAAAACGTTTGAGGTTAAATTTGGTGAGTTTTTTAGAATTGAAAGTGTAGAGGGACCTCAAGTAGGTGATTTAAATTTATTTAATTTAAATAATTTAGAGGAAAAATTCTACTCAGGAAAAACAAGAGCACTCTATGGAACTCATCTTTCCGTTGGAGATAAAATGTTTAGTAGTTTTCCCTATCTTAGATCTTTAGCAACAATAACTTGGGATACTCTAGATTGGTATGATTATGATAAAGATGGAGGATCAGTTCATGATGTAATTGGTACCAGATGTGATCCTTATACATCAAAACTTTTGAGCGATAACGATTATCATTATTGCTGTCATTCAAACCTAACAAGAGCTTTGGTTAAAAAAAAAAATATTCAATTAGATCACGCAGAAAAAATAGTTCATGATGTATTAAATGTATTTATGTTAACGGGATTTACCAATGATACTAAACAATACTTTATGAAAGCAAGTCCTGTAAGACCTGGTGATTATTTAGAATTTTTTGCTGAAACAGATTTGTTGGGCGCACTTTCTGCCTGCCCAGGTGGTGATTGTGGATCTGAACACTCATCTGATGTAGCAAAATGTTATCCTTTAAAAGTTTCTATTTGGACAGTAGATCCTAAATATTTAAGTGATATCAAACCGTCAGCTATTTCCAAATACAACAGAAATCATGGCATAGATTAATGTCTGTTAATAATATTTCTTTCATTTTACACAAACCTCAACTCTCAGAAAATATAGGAGCATGTGCAAGAGGAATGAAAAATTTTAATTTTAACAAACTTATTGTTATTGATCCCAAACCAATATTTCCAAATGATAAAATTTTAGCAACCTCAGTAGGAGCAAAAAATATAATTAATAAGGCTAAAAATTTTGAAAATTTAGAAAAACCTTTAAAAAATATTGATATTGTAATTGCAACATCAGCACGGTTTAGAAATAAAAATATCAAACATATCCAATTAGAAGATTTAAAAAAAATAAATTATAAAAAGAAAATAGCTTTTTTATTTGGCTCAGAAGCATCTGGTCTATCAAATAATGAAATAAGCTATGCCAATTATACGCTTCAAATTCCAACTAATCCTGATTTTAAATCATTAAATCTATCTCACAGCTTAATAATAATTGCTCAATATCTATCAAGCATAATTAATTCAAAAGCATCTTCTTTTAAGAAATCAAATAAAGTTAAATCAGCATCTAAAAAAGAGATAGTTGCTATGGCAAAACTTTGTATAAAGAATCTTGATGAGATTAATTTTTTTAAATCAAAAGAGAAGAAACCTATAATGCTTGAAAACTTGAGGAATATTTTTTATAGGATGGAATTATCAACTAAAGAAACACGTATTTTATCAGGGGTATTTGCAAGTTTAGGTAAAAAACGTTGATTGACAAAATGATGAGTAAGTTTATAAAGCCCACTATCAAATGACAAAAAGATTAAACTCTAAACATAAAGTAGACAGAAGATTAAAAGTTAACCTTTGGGGAAGACCTAAAAGTCCTTTTAATACTAGAGCTTATGGACCAGGACAACATGGTCAAACAAAAACATCAAAGCCATCTGATTATGGAATACAGCTTCAAGCTAAACAAAAATTAAAAGCATATTATGGTAACATTAACGAGAGACAGTTTAGGAATATTTACAAAAAAGCAGTAATGCTTAAAGGTGATACTGGAGAAAATTTAATTGGTCTTCTTGAAAGAAGATTAGATGCCGTTATCTACAGAGCAAAATTTGCAACAACAATTTTTTCAGCTAGACAATTAATCAATCACGGCCATGTAAAAGTAAATGGTAAAAAAGTAAATATTGGAAGTTATTTAGTTAGAGAAGAAGATTCAATTGAGATAAGAGATAAATCTAAACAACTTGCAATAATCGATATTGCACTTGCAAATAAAGAAAGAGAAACTCCAGAATATATTCAGATGGACGAAAAAAACAAAAAACTAAAGTTTGTTAGAGTTCCAAAGTTTGAAGAAGTTCCATACCCAATTGTTATGGAGCCTAATCTTGTAATTGAATATTATTCTAGATAATTAGCTTTTAGCCTTAAAGTTTATATTTTTGCTCTCAAAAAGTTTTGCCAATTCACCACTTTCATACATTTCTTTAACAATATCGCATCCACCAATAAATTCATTTTTAACATAAAGTTGAGGGATAGTTGGCCAGTCACTAAAAACTTTAATACCTTCTCTTAAATTTTGATTTTCTAAAACATTTATACCTTTAAAATTTACTTCTAGTATTTTTAAAATATTTGAGGTTGCCATTGAAAATCCACATTGAGGAGCATCAGGTGTGCCTTTCATAAACAAACATACTTCGTTGTTTTCAATTTCATTTTTAATTAAATCATTTGTTTGTTGATCCATTTAACTCTCCTTTGTTTTAATTGCTAATGCATGCAGTTCATTGCCCATTCTACCTTTTAATGAGTTATAAACCATTTTATGTTGCTCAATTTTACTTTTTCCAGAAAATTGAGACGAGGTAACTGTAGCTGAATAATGGTTTCCATCACCTGCCAAATCTTGTATTTCAACAATCGCATCTGGCATTGCTTCTTTTATAAAATTCTCAATTTCTTTTAAATCCATCGCCATTATTTACTCATATAATTTGTTAACCAACTTTTATTCGAAGTTAATAATTCGTCAATTGTAACTTTTGTCTTATCATTAATATGTAGTTCATTTTCAATAATTGTTCCAAGTTCGTCAAAATGGACTGCATTTTTATCTAATATATCAGCTACTTTTTTAAAATCTTTTTTGTTTATTTCTATAATATATCTGCCTTGATCTTCAGCAAATAAGTATTCTATTTCATTAATTAAATATTTAGGTTTTTTAATACTTATTCCCTTTTTTCCTTTAATACACATTTTCGCTACCGCAGTAATTATGCCACCCAAAGAAATATCGTGTGCACTTTTTATTAAATTATTATCAATCAATTTCAGTAACGTTTCTCCATTATTTTTTTCATTAAAAAGATTTACCTCAGGTGGAGGTCCATTTTTTTCATCTAAAATATTTCTTGCGAATAAACTTTGATCAATATGTCCCTCAGTTTTTCCAATAACCAAAACTAAATTATCAACTTCTTTAAACTCCATAGTGATCATATTTTTATAATTTTTTATTAACCCAACCCCACCAATTGCAGGTGTAGGTTTTATGCCTTCGTCTTTTGTTTGGTTATAGAAAGATACATTTCCAGAAACGACAGGGAACTTCAGGTATTCACTTGCTTCACCTATACCTTGAACACATTCAACAAACTCCCCCATATTTTCTTCATTTTCAGGACTGCCAAAATTTAAACAGTTAGTGATAGCAATTGGTTTAGCACCAACAGAAATAAGGTTTCTGAAACTTTCACAAACTACTTGTTTTCCACCAGTTAAAGGATGCGCCCAACAATAAACCGCAGAGGAGTCTACTGAAGCAGCAACTGCTTTATCTGTTCCATGAACTCTTACAACACCTGCGTCTCCACCAGGTTTCTGTATAGTATCCCCCATGACAGTATGATCATATTGCTGCCAAATCCATTCTTTACTACATATGTTTGGGTTTGCTAAAATTTTTTTTAATACATCAACAATTTTTAAATGTTTAATATCTTCTTTTTTAATTTTATTTTTTTTAGGTAACTTTGCTTTTTTCCATTTTCGATCATACATAGGAGAGTTTTCAACCAATGTATTAACTGGAATATCTGCAACTTTTTCTTCATCAAAATAAAGTTCTATTTTTTTTGAATTAGTAGTTTTTCCAATTACTGCAAAATCTAAATTCCATTTATCAAATATTTTTTTTGCATGTTCTTCTTTACCTTTTTCTAAAACAATCAACATTCTTTCTTGGCTCTCGGAAAGCATAATTTCGTAGGGGGTCATCTTTGCTTCTCTACAAGGTACTTTGTTTAAGTTAATTTCTATTCCAAGGTTTCCTTTTGATGCCATTTCAATACTTGAAGAAGTTAAACCAGCTGCACCCATATCTTGGATGGCTATAATTGAATCTCCCGCCATTAACTCCAAACAAGCTTCTAGTAAAAGTTTTTCAGTAAATGGATCTCCAACTTGAACTGTTGGTTTTTTTTCCTCAATTTTTTCATCAAAACTAGCCGATGCCATACTAGCACCATGTATTCCATCTCTCCCAGTTTTAGATCCAACATAAATGACTGGTTTATTTAACCCTGCAGCTTTAGAGTAAAAGATCTTATCTTTTTTGACCAATCCTAATGTCATAGCGTTAACTAAAATATTTCCGTTATAGGAGCTATCAAAACTTGTTTGTCCAGCAATTGTAGGAACACCCATACAGTTTCCATAACCACCAATGCCGTGAACAACACCTCTTAATAAATTTTTTGTTTTTTTATGTTGTGGTGAACCAAAATGTATAGAGTTTAAGTTAGCTATTGGTCTTGCACCCATCGTAAACACATCTCTCATTATTCCTCCAACACCAGTAGCAGCACCTTGATACGGTTCAATAAATGAAGGGTGATTGTGACTTTCTATTTTAAATACTATTGCGTCATTATCCTCAATATCTATAACACCAGCATTTTCTCCAGGACCTTGAATAACTTTCTTTCCCTTAGTAGGTAGCTTTTTTAAATGTAACCTTGATGATTTATAAGAACAATGTTCATTCCACATTGCAGAAAAAATACCTAGTTCTGTTATATTTGGAGTTCTCTTTAATAGCTCACAAATTTTAGCGTATTCATCTTTCTTTAAACCATGATCAACCGCTACTTGTTCATTTACAATCATTTTAAGTTGTTTATTAAGTTTTTAAAAAATAATGATCCATCTTCACCAGATAAAGATGTATGAATCATTCTTTCAGGGTGGGGCATCATTCCTAGAACATTTTTTTCTTTATTAAATATACCAGCAATATTTTTTATAGATCCATTAGGATTAAATTTATCTTCTATTTTTCCATTTTCATCACAATAGTTAATAGCTATTTGATTATTATCTTCAATTTCTTTTAATTGATCATTTGTACAAAAATAATTTCCTTCATTATGAGCTATATGAAATTCTAAAACTTCGTTATCAACATTTTTAAAATATTTATTTTTTTTATCGTTAATTTTTACAAAAACGTTTTTACAAATAAATTCTAGATATTTGTTTCTAAGCAAAACACCTGGAACCAAACCAGTTTCTACCAATATTTGAAATCCATTACAGATACCCATAACCATACCTCCTGAATTTGCAAAATTAATTACAGACTGCATTATTCTCGATTTAGATGCCATACTTCCACATCTCAAGTAATCACCATATGAAAATCCACCTGGTAATACAACTAAATCACTTTTTGGTAATTCTGCATCAGCATGCCAAACCATTTTATTTTTAAATCCAAACTTTCTCAAAGCGACATCCATGTCTCTGTCACAATTTGAACCAGGAAAAGTAATAACAGATGATTTCATTAATTACTTTGGATCAATAATTTTATAATTTTCAATTACAAGATTTGCCAAAAGTTTTTTACACATTTCTTCAACTTTTGCTTTTGCTTTGTCGTTATCAGTTTCTTTAGTATCTATTTCAAAATATTTACCTTGTCTTACTTCATTAACATCAGCAAAACCCATTCCATCTAGAGTTTGATGAATTACTTTTCCTTGTGGATCAAGTACATCTTTTTTTAAAGTTATAATTACAGAAATTTTCATTTTTTCTTTCTTTTTACTGATGAAAGTTGGGTAACATTTACTGCAGAAACATTTGATTGTTCATGAAGTATTCCAAGTCTTTTTGCAACTTCTGTATAAGCGGGAATAAGATCTCCTAAATCTTTTCTAAATCTGTCTTTATCAAGTTTTTTATCTGTTAAAGTATCCCACAATCTACATGTATCAGGGCTAATTTCATCAGCTAATATAATTTGATTTTTTTCACTTTCATGAGTGAAGCCAAATTCAACTTTAAAATCCACTAATTTTATTCCAACACCTCTAAACATTCCTAGTAAAAAATCATTTAATCTAGATAGATTTTCATCTATCCAATCAAGTTGCATTACATTAAGCCAATTAAAAGTTAAAATATGCTCACGACTAATTATTGGATCTCCAAGCTTATCATCTTTAAGACAGTATTCTATTAATGGTCTTTCAATTACAGTTCCTTCCTCGATACCTAATCTTTTAGTTAATGATCCGGTTGCAATATTTCTTACTATAAATTCTATAGGTATTATATCAACTAGCTTAACCAATTGTTCTCTCATATTTATTCTTTTTACTAAATGATTTTTAATTCCAACCTCAGATAAGTTTGAAAGTATGTGCTCAGATATTCTGTTATTTAAAACTCCTTTACCTTCTATGGTTGTTTTTTTTTGATTATTAAATGCAGTTGCATCATCTTTAAAATATTGGATAACTAGGTTTTTATCATTTGTTGCATAAATGATTTTAGCTTTTCCTTCGTATAATTTTTTACCTTTTTTCATTATTTAAAAACTCTTCTAAAGATAAAATTTACATTTTTAAAGTGTTTAGAATAATTAAATATAGATTTTAGTTTTTTTGGAGAAATTTTACTCATTATAAATTTATCAGATGAAATGACGTCAATTAAGTTTAAATTTTCTGCAAAACATTTTTTTGAATAAGATTGTACTAATCTATAAGATTTTTCTCTGCTTAATCCTGATTTTGTTAATTCCAACATAACTTCTTGAGAGAAAATTAAACCTTTTGTTAAATTTAAGTTTTCAAGCATTTTTTTAGGATAAACAATCATGTTTTCTAAAATATTTGTAAGTCTAACTAATGCAAAATCAGTTGTTATATTGGCATCTGGTCCGATATTTCTTTCAACACTTGAATGAGAAATATCTCTTTCATGCCAAAGCGCAATGTTTTCAAGTGCTGGTACAACTGCACTCCTAACCATCCTAGCTAAGCCTGTTAAATTTTCACTTAAAATAGGATTTTTTTTATGAGGCATTGCTGACGATCCTTTTTGATTTTTAGAGAAATATTCTTGTAGCTCGTAAACCTCAGTTCTTTGTAGGTGCCTTATTTCAACTGCTACTCTTTCTACAGATCCTGCAATAATTCCTAAAACAGAAAAATAAAATGCATGTCTATCTCTTGGAATTACTTGTGTGGAAATTGGTTCAACTTTTAGACCTAATTTTTTTGCCACATGTTTTTCAACATTTGGATTAACGTTAGCAAATGTTCCAACAGCACCAGATATTGCACAAGTTGATACTTCATCTATCGCATCTTTTAATCTATTTCTGTTTCTTTTAAATTCCTCATAAAACGAAGCCAATTTTAATCCAAAAGTAATTGGTTCAGCATGGATACCGTGGCTTCTTCCCATACACGGTGTAAATTTATATTTTTTGGCTTGTTTTTTTAAAACTTTTAAAATTTGATCTATATCTTTTAAAATGATTTTACCTGATTGGACTAATTGAATATTAAAACTAGTATCTAAAACATCTGATGATGTCATTCCTTGATGTAGGTAACGTGCTTTTATTCCAGCTTTTTCAGTTACTGAGGTAAGAAATGCTATTACGTCATGTTTTACCTGAGACTCTATTTTGTGAATTCTGCTTACATTAATTCTGGCTTTTTTTTTAACTATTGAAGCAACACCTCTTGGAATTTGACCAAGTTTTTCCATTGCTTCTGCAGCTGCAACCTCAACATCTAACCAGATTTTGTATTTATTTTCTTCTGACCAAATATCAGTTAATTCTTTTCGCGAGTATCTTTTAATCATTAATTATAAGTATGGAGGCTTTGAATAACCTTTAGCAGATTCTGTAAAGATTTCATAACCATTTTCAGTAATTCCTATCGTATGTTCAAATTGTGCAGATAAAGATTTATCTTTTGTAACAGCTGTCCAACCGTCATTCAACATTTTAACATCATATTTTCCTGCATTTATCATTGGTTCTATCGTAAATGTCATACCAGGTCTTAATTCCATCCCTGTATTTTTTTTACCGTAGTGTAAAATATTTGGTGGCTCATGAAATGTTGTACTTATTCCGTGACCACAAAAATCTCTTACAACTGAAAAACCTTTTTCCTCTACAAAGGATTGAATTTCGTAACCTATATCTCCTAATTTAATCCCAGGTTTTAAAATTCTAATTGCTCTCATCATAGACTCATAAGTAGCATCTATAAGATTGTTTAACTTTACTGGTGTTTTTCCAATACAAAACATTCTGCTTGTATCACCATAATGTTCATCAACAATTGCTGTAACATCAACATTTACAGCATCACCTTCTTGTAAAATTCTATCTGAGGGTATTCCATGGCATATTACATGATTTAAAGATGTGCATAAAGATTTTGTAAAGCCTCTATAATACAGAGGAGCCGAGTATCCACCATTGTCTCTAATAAATTCATATCCAAGTTTATCGATATCATCAGTAGACACACCTTCTTTAATATTCTCAGTTAACATATCTAAAGTTCTTGCAGCCAAGTTTCCTGCAATTTTCATTTTTTCAAATTTTTCTTTATAATCAGTCATCTATAATTTTTAATTTTTTATCTATAAAAATTTTTTTAGAACTTATATCACATCTATAAGCTAAAAAATTTACACCAGCTTTTTTAGCAATTAAATAGTTCTTGTAATATTCTTCGTCTATATCTTTAGCTATTTTAAAATATTTCATATTTTGAATTTGAACCAAAAATATTAAGTAGGTTTTATAACCTTTTTTTATGGCATCAATAAGGGTTAATAAATGCTTAGTTCCCCTTGCTGTTGGCGCATCTGGAAATTCAGCAGTATCCTTATTTCTAAATAAAGTAACATTTTTAACCTCAACAAAAATTTTTTGACCTTTTTTTTCTAATAAAAAGTCAAATCTTGTTTCTTTATTAAAAAAAACCTCAGGCTTTACAATGTCATTATTCTTTAGTTCATTTATTAGATTATTTTTGAGACCATGCTCAACTATTCTATTTGCCAAGTGAGTATTTACCCCAACTAAAATTTTTCTAGATTTGATAATCTCCAATCCATATTTAAGCTTTCGTTTTGGATCGTTATTAGGAAGCAAATAAACTTCATTATACTCATCTAATAAACCTTTCATTGACCCTGTGTTAGGACAATGAGCTGTGACAATTTCTTTACCAAGTTTAACATCAGTAAAAAACCTTTTATAACGTTTGATTAGTTTGCCTTTTACTAAAGACTTGGTAAATTCCATTACTAAATTATATATTTCATATGGATAAAAAAGTAAAAGTTAATGCATCGATTTTAATCATTGGTAATGAGATTTTATCTGGCAGAACCCAAGATACCAATACCTCAACTTTAGCAATTTGGCTAAATTCAATTGGTGTTAATGTTGCAGAAGTTAGAGTAATACCTGATCTTGAAGAGACTATTGTTGATACTTTAAATTTGCTTAGAACTACATATAATTATGTTTTTACAACCGGTGGTATTGGACCTACTCATGATGATATCACTGCTCAATCAGTTTCAAAAGCATTTGGAATTAAATATGAAATTCATAAAGAGGCTTTTAAAATTCTAGAATCTTATTATCAACCTGGTGAATTTAATGAAGGTAGACAAAAAATGGCATGGATGCCTAAGAATGCAAAATTAATTTTAAATCCAACAAGTGGCGCTCCAGGTTTTAATGTTGAAAATGTATATTCATTACCAGGAGTTCCTTCTATTTTGAAATCAATGTTAGGTGGGTTAACTAATAGCATAGTAGGGGGCGAACCTATTAAAAGTCGTACAATCAGTTTAAGAACTGTTGAAAGTGAAATAGCTAACTCTTTAACAAAAGTACAAAATGATAATAAAGATGTTGAGATAGGAAGCTACCCATTTTTTCATGCGGGTAAATTAGGTGTTTCAATAGTAATAAGGTCTGAAGATCAAAATAAAATAGAAAATTGTAATTCTCAAATTTTAAAATTTGTAAAAGAAAAAAAAATTGAGGTAGTAGATAGATAATGCTGTATTTTGCTTATGGAAGTAATCTTCATCATTTTCAAATGAAGCGTAGATGCAAAGATAGCATGTTCTTAAAAAAAATAAATTTAAAGGATTTTAAATTAACCTTTAGAAGTAAATATAGAGCTGCAGACATAGAACATAAAAAAAATTCTATTGTACCAGGTGCCTTATTTGAAATTTCAAAAAGTGATGAAAAAAAGTTAGATGTATATGAGGATTTTCCTATTTTATATAAGAAGTATTATTTTTATTATTATGGAAAAAAGGTTATGACTTATACCATGGTTAATAAAACATCATTCAGATATCCAACAGAAAGATATTTAAATATTGTTAAGAGAGGTTATAAAGATTGCAAACTTGATAAAAATTTTTTATTAAAAGCTTTACAGCATTAATTAATTAAATCTTAGTTTTACTTAATCATAGGTTTCAATTGAGTACAAACATTATCCAAAACATTATCCCAATTATTAAATTTTTTTTGAATAAATAATTTTATACTACTGTAGGGATTAATTTTATTTAAGTCGCCCCATCGCCAATCTGGGTCTATACATAATAATGCCCAAGTTTTTTTATTTAATGATGATGAAAGATGTAAAAAAGATGTATCCACAGTGATAATCAAATCAAGGTTTTGAATTAATGCAGTTATATCCTTAAAATTTAAATGACCATAATTTTTTATTTTAGATTCTTTAAAATAAATCAAGTCATTTTCCCAAATTTCTTTTTGTAGACAAAAAAAATTTGCGTCTAAACTGAGAATTTTTTCAAATTTTTTTAATTGAATTGATCTATAAGGTTGGCCTGATCCATGAATAAAACCAGACCACACTAAACCAACATTAAGCTTATTTTTATTAATTATTTTTTCAAAATAATTTTTTCTCTGTTCATCAACTTTAATACCAAGCTTCTTTGTGTCTATTTTTTGGTTGTAAAAAAATTTAATAAGAGACCCTAGTGATATTTTAAAATCTGCTACATTATCATTTAAATTTTTTAGTGATGAAATTTTTAAATTATTAATATTATTTTCAAATAAATCATAAATACTATCTTGAACAAAAAAATTAATATTCTGAGCGATTTTACTCAATGGAATTAAATATTTAGAAAATTGTATAGCATCACCTAATCCCTGTTCATTGTAAACAAATATTGTTTTATTTTCTAGATCTTCACCATTCCATTCTTTTATATCTTTAAAATAATTTACATATTTGCTTGATCTACTTTCGTATAATTTAAATCCAGTTTCAAAATCACCATTATATAAGAGTCTTAAACTTAAATTGGTATTAAATTTTGGATGATTGAATTTTTTTTTTCTAGCTTCTTTTAAAATAGAGAGACCTTTATTTTTTTCACCAATAGTATAATAAATTTTAATTAATAATAACAAGTAATCTAAATCATTTTTGTTGTTTTCTAGAATATTAATTGCCTCTGTTACATTTTCTTTTAAAAATAAATACTCACATTTATTCAATATAAAACTTTTATAATTTGGATCTAATTCATTACATGTATTAAAGAATATATCTGAATTTTTTATATCTCTTAGACGCACATAAGTTCGAAAGATATTATTTGCTAAAAGTTTATCTGTTACGTCAAATTTGTAAGCTTCTAAAAAAAAATTTAGAGCTTCATTATATTTTTTTTTAAAAAAAAAAATCGACGCCATATTGTTTAAAGATTTTTTCTTTTCTTTGCCATTTAAATCAATATTAATTTTATAAAATTTTATAGCCTCATCTGGTTTGTTGCTTAGTTCAAAAGCGTGAGCTAAAAAATAATTATATGTAGGATTTTGATTATCTAAATGAACTAATTTATTTGCATACTCTATTAGTTTTGAATAATTTTCATATTTAAGATAATGTAAATATAGATTTTTGATTGGATCAACAAATTTATCATTAGATTTAATGGATTTTAAAAAATTTTCCTCTGCTAATTTATAATTTTCTTTTTGTGTAAAAATTACTCCTTTTAAATTAAAAATGATATGTTGGTTTTGCTTATTTTCATATAATTTACACTGCTCTAATGCTTTATCAAAATTTTTAATTCTCAAATTTTGTATTATTTTTTCAAATTCATTCATTTTTAGAATATATTTTAAATCTTAAAGTATAGATTTTAAAAATATATTTATATAATTTTATTTGAATTTAAGAAATTATATATATTTTATATTATTAACCTTGTTTAAATTAAAATGTTATATAAAAGACGTGAATTAAAATTATATGCCCTCGTGGTGAAATTGGTAGACACAAAGGACTTAAAATCCTTGCCGCTTGCGGAGTGCCAGTTCGAGTCTGGCCGAGGGCACCATTAAATGAGTAAACTTCAAATTATTTCAGATAAAAATAAAAAATCTTCAAAAATTAAAAATTTATTACTAAAAAAAATTAAGTTTAATAATTTTAAAAAACAAAATTTGATCATAGTTATTGGTGGCGATGGTTTTATGCTTCAAACATTAAAAAGGAATAAAAATTCAAGAAAACATTTTTATGGAATTAATTCTGGAAATTATGGTTTTCTCATGAATAAATTTTCATCAAAAGACATAATAAAAAACTTATCAAAGGCAAATTTGGTTACAATTTCTCCATTAGAAATGATCGTTAAAAATAAAAATAATCAAACAAGGAGATCTATAGCAATCAATGAAGTTTCTGTACTAAGACAAAGTAGACAAGCAGCCTCTTTATCAATCAAACAAGGTTCAAAACAAATAATTAAAAAATTAGTTTCAGATGGGGTATTAGTGTCAACACCTGCAGGGAGCACAGCTTATAATCTCTCAGTTCATGGACCTATCTTAAGTCTTCATTCAAAAAAATTATCAATATCACCAATAAGTGCATTTAGACCAAGAAGATGGAGGGGTAAAATTGTTAATGATAAAACTAAAATTGTCATAACAAATTTAAATCCATCTAAGAGACCTATTAGTGCTGTTGCAGATAATTTAGAGGTAAGAAATGCTAAATCGATTACAGTAAAAACTAATAACAAAATAAAGTTTAATCTTCTTTACGATAAAAATAGAAGTCTACAAAAAAAGATTAAAATTGAGCAAATAAGAAGAGAGACTAGTTAGTAAATGAAAAAAATTAATCCAATAATGCTCGTAGTCATTATTTTAGTTGGAGGATTTTGTGCATTTAAAATTATGTCTTTTCTTGGTTGTTATGTTCGTATTGAAGATATTGATCAATGCTGGAAATTAACAGCTTGGTAGAAAATTATGAAAAAAATTATAATATTTTTAATTATATCTTCTTTTTGGGGAAACTATGTTTACGGTTTTTGTTATGCACCAACAGCACCTTCAAATTGGGATAGACCAACCAAACCTACAAAACCAATGGTTCCATTTTGCGTTAATGAATGGAATAATACTCATACATGTGATGACTGGACTATTAATAGCTATAACAATGATGTTGAGTATTATAATAGTCAGTTACAAAGTTATAGTTATGATGTTGATGATTATATAAGAAAATTACAATACTATGTTGATGAAGCTCGTGATTATGCAAATTGTGAAATCAGAAACCTAAACTAATTATTAATTTAAAGATGGTGCCCCCGCACGGATTCGAACCGCGGACCTATTGATTACAAATCAGGAATAAAATTTAAAATAAATATTTGTTTCCAACGAAATTTGATATTTAATATTGATCTAGTCACACTAGCGTCACAGTGATAGAGTTTCATTATGATAGATAAGGCAAAAAAAATTATAAGAAAAAAAGCAATTGCTAACGTTAACGAAAAAATTGCCTATCTTCAAAAGAAACCATCAGATTATACAAAGGATGAATTAAGAGATTTAATTGTTAAAGAAGAAAAAAAAATTTTGCAAGGTTGGGGTGTGAAGGGTGCAGCCACAACAATTTTAGCAATGTTTGGTATAGCTAATTTTTAATGTTTCAATTTTTAACTAAACTATTCATATACAGACAAATCTATAATTTTATAAAAGAGAGAATAGTTGGGATATCATTCACTGCTATTTTGATTTTTTTGATTATTTATATTCATAGCGAATATTTAAATTATGTTGAATTCAAAGAAAAAACTTCAGCAAATTATATTGGTTTATCTTTTATTATTAAAAACGGTTTAATTTTAATTGTCACTTTAAGTTATTTCTATTTTTATAGATTTTTATCAAAAGCAAAAAAAACAATTGAAAAAACTGAAGTTAATTCTAATCAAAATAAAGATGATCAATCTGAAAGAATTGATGATTTGAATTATTTCTTAAAAGATGATGAAATTAATAGAGATAAATAATGCTTGAAGCACTAATTATTATTGAATTAACATTTTTAACGTACAAATTATTAACAGATTAATTTATGACAACTTGGCAAATTATACTGGCAATAATAGTTGTTGCGTTATCGATTATAATGCCAATTTATTATTCTCATCAAAGAAAGAAAGAAGCTCAAAAAGAAGCAGAAGCTATAGAAAGAATGCAGATAAGAGAGTATGGAAAAAAAATAAACGATGAAACCAGAAATAAACATAAATAAATTATGGGCTTCTTTGGAAAATCATTAAAGAAACAACTTATTGATCTTGCTTTATCAAAATTGAAAGAGGGAGACCAAAAAAACTTCGATACATATTTAAATGAAATACCTGAAAGCTCTTCTTTAGATAAAGAAAAAATAAATATTTTTAAAGATCATTGGAAAGCTATTTTAACAATGTTGATATTGCACATATATTTAAGATTAGGAACTGAGGCGAAAGTTATATCCACTGGTGAATTTTCAGACATTGAAAATGCAATAAGACTTGAGTTGGGTTCAGTTGAAGTTGGTATGCTTTTATTTGATTATCAAAATAAAGGTTTAGATCCGAGTGAAATGATTTCTAAAAGTTGTTTTGATGGAAATCTATCTCAGTCTTCGAAGGATAAAATTTCAGATATTGTTCAAGAAGTTTATCAATCTATTGAAAAATCAGTTCAGGTATTAATATAATTTAAACGACTACTTGATCACATCACACTGACGTCACACTAGCGTTACACTTAATAAAGAAATTTAATTAAAACTAAAACTTTTGAAAAAAATTAATGTTGATTTTATTGAATGATGGTGCCCCCGCACGGATTCGAACCGCGGACCTATTGATTACAAATCAATTGCTCTACCAGCTGAGCTACAAGGGCATGCGCAATAATTATTAACTATTTGTTAAATAATCAACTCTTTTTTTTTAAATAACTTAGATGATGAAACACTATTGCAGCACTATTTGAGATATTTAAACTTTCTATATCTTCATTAATATTAATTTTAACAAAAAAATCTGCATATTTACCCGTATGCTGTCTCATACCAAATCCTTCTGATCCAAATAGAAGGATATTATTTCCTTCCCATTTTATGTCTGTAAAATCTTTTTGACCTTTTGCATCAAAACCATAAACCCAAAAATTTTTTTCTCTTAAATTTTTTAAAGTGGAATTAATATTAGATACTTGGAATATATTTACGTGTTCCATACATCCACTAGCCGATTTATACATTAACTTACTATCACGTGGAAAATGTCTTTCTTTAATTATCAATCCATCAATATCAAATGATGCAGCACTTCTGATTAATGAACCAATATTTCTTGGGTCAGTAACCTCATCAAGACAGACAAATGTTAAATTATTTTTATCTTTTATAAATTGTTTTAGATCTGCTTGATCCAAATGTTCAATCTCAGCAACATAACCATTATGCATCAATTGTTCTTTAGAAGTATATTTGTCTAATTCTTTTTTAGATTTAAAGTAAACTTTGACATCCTCTAAAATGTTTTTATTTGGGTTTTTTCTATGAATATTTTTTTTAGACTCCTCAGTTAAAAATACTCTTAAAACTTTTCTTTTAGGGTTTCTAAGAGCCTCAATTACAGCATGTTGACCAACAATAAAAAAAGATGATTTATTCATAAATTAGCATCTGTTTTATACGGTTTTTTTAATATTTTCCTATTAAATCACGTATTGCATTTGCATAAATAAAATATATAAAACGCTTGTTATTTGAAGCTTTATTGAACAAGGGGACACTTCCCCAAAGGAGGGGTTCCAGAGCGGTCAAATGGGGCGGGCTGTAAACCCGTTGACTTCGGTCTTCGAAAGTTCGAATCTTTCCCCCTCCACCATTTAATAAAAATTTAGATAACATGGAGTGTTACTCTTGGGGTTGTGCGGGTGTAGTTCAATGGTAGAACGCTAGCCTTCCAAGCTGGATGTAAGGGTTCGATTCCCTTTACCCGCTCCAAGAATTAAAATTAGAAATGAAAACAAATAAACTGAGGTAAAAACGTAATGTCAAAAGAAAAATTTGTAAGAAACAAACCCCACTGTAACATTGGGACTATTGGTCATGTCGATCATGGTAAAACAACTCTTACTGCCGCAATTACAAATGTATTAGCACAAGCGGGCGGCGGAACTGCAGTTGCTTATGATCAGATTGATAAAGCACCTGAAGAAAAAGAAAGAGGTATAACAATTTCAACAGCACACGTTGAGTATGAAACTGAAAAAAGACACTATGCTCACGTAGACTGCCCTGGTCATGCCGACTATGTTAAAAATATGATCACTGGTGCTGCACAAATGGATGGAGCAATCTTAGTTGTCAATGCAGCTGATGGTCCAATGCCACAAACAAGAGAGCACATTCTATTAGGAAGACAAGTTGGTATTCCTGCAATTGTTGTTTACTTAAATAAAGTAGACCAGGTTGATGATAAAGAAATGATCGAACTTGTTGAAGAAGAAATTAGAGAACTTTTAACTTCATACAAATACCCAGGTGATAAAACCCCAATCGTTAAAGGTTCGGCTTTAGCAGCAGTTGAGGGTAGAGATGATGAAATTGGAAAAAATTCAATTTTAGAATTAATGAAAGCAGTTGATGAACATATTCCACAACCAGCTAGAGAAGTTGATAAACCATTCTTGATGCCGGTTGAGGATGTATTCTCAATTTCTGGAAGAGGAACTGTTGCAACTGGAAGAGTTGAGTCTGGTGTAATAAAAACTGGAGAAGAAGTTGAAATAGTTGGAATTAGAGAAACTAAAAAATCAGTTTGTACTGGAGTTGAGATGTTTAGAAAACTTTTAGATTCTGGTGAAGCTGGAGATAATGTTGGAATTTTATTGAGAGGTATTGAAAGAACTGATATCGAAAGAGGTCAAGTTCTTTGTAAGCCTGGTTCAATTACACCACACACTAAATTTGAGGCTCAAGCGTATGTACTTAAAAAAGATGAAGGTGGAAGACATACTCCGTTCTTTACTAAGTACAGACCACAGTTTTATTTTAGAACAACAGACGTTACAGGTGAAGTAGAATTACCAGCTGGTACTGAAATGGTTATGCCAGGTGATGATGCTAAATTCACTGTTAAACTAATTACACCAATTGCTATGGCAGAGAAATTAAACTTCGCTATTAGAGAAGGTGGAAGAACTGTTGGAGCAGGAGTAGTAACTAAAATTATAGAGTAACTCTATAAATAGGAGTGTAGCTCAATTGGTAGAGCGCCGGTCTCCAAAACCGGAGGCTGAGGGTTCGAGTCCCTCCGCTCCTGCCAATTTGAGCTAATAAAATTATGAGAAACCCGATTAAATTTATACAAGAAGTAAAACAAGAGGCTTTTAAAGTTACTTGGCCGACTTGGAAAGAGACATTACAAGGTGCTTTGATGGTATTTGTTATGGCAGTTGTTATGTCTTTATTTTTTCTTCTTTTAGATCAGGTTTTAAAATTTTTCTTAGAACTTTTACTTAAAGTGAGTATTTAATGAAAAACTGGTACATTGTTCAGTCACATTCAAGTTTTGAGAATAAAGTAGCCTCTTTAATTAAAGAGGAGGCAGATAAAGCTAAAATTGCTGATAAGTTTGAGGAGATTATTGTACCTACACACGATGTTACAGAGGTTAAGAGGGGTAAAAGAATTCAAAGAAAAAAGAAATACTTTCCTGGATATGTACTAATAAAAAGCGAAATGGATAATAATATTTATCACATGATTAAGAATATAAAGAGGGTTAGTGGTTTCTTGGGAACAAAAGGTATACCTGTTCCAGTTTCAGATAAAGAAGTAGAGAAAATTTTAGGTCAGATTAAAGATGGTGTTGCACAGCCAAAATCAGGAGTAGATTACAGTGTAGGTGAAAAAGTTCAAGTTGTAGATGGTCCATTTGCATCATTTACTGGAATGATTGAAGAAATTGATGAAGAAAAAGCTAGACTTAAGGTGTCAGTTTCTATATTTGGTCGTCCTACACCTGTAGATTTAGAATATAACCAGGTTGAGAAGGTAAGTTAATGGCAAAAGAAATAAGTGGATTTATAAAATTACAAATAAAAGGTGGTCAAGCCAATCCAGCTCCCCCTGTTGGTCCTGCATTAGGTCAACGAGGTGTAAATATAATGGAGTTTTGTAAAGCTTTTAATGACAAAACTAAATCAATGGCTGGTAAACCTGTACCAGTTGAAATAACAGTTTATAAAGATAAAAAATTTGATTTTAAAATTAAATCACCTCCAGCATCTTTTTATATTAAAGAAGCTGTAAAACTTAAAGGTGGATCCAAAGAACCTGGAAGAAATATTGTTGCTTCAATTTCTAAAAAACAATTAGAGAGCATAGCAAAAGAAAAAATGAATGATTTAAATGCGCACGATATAGAAGAGGCTATTAAAATTATTGCAGGATCAGCTAGATCAATGGGTATTGAGGTAAAAGAATAATGGCATCAAAAAGATACAAAAAATTACCTGAAAAGACAAAAGACTTGGACTCGGAGACTTTAGAAAAGTTATTACCAGAACTTAAAAAAAACTGCACAACTAAATTTGAAGAGTCTTTAGATTTAAGTTTTCAAATAAATCACAAGCAAAAGAAAAGTGAAGTTAATATTAGAACTGTAGTTAATTTACCTGGTGGCACAGGTAAGAAAGTTAAAGTAGCTGTAGTTTGTGAGTCTAATAAAGAACAAGAAGCAAAAGATGCAGGTGCAGATATTGTTGGTGGCGATGAATTTGTTGAAAGAATTAAAGGCGGAGAGTTGAATTTTGAAAAATTAATTTGTACACCAGGAATGATGATTAAACTCTCTAAATTAGGAAAAGTTTTAGGACCAAAAGGTTTAATGCCTAATCCAAAGCTTGGTTCGGTTTCTGAAAATATAAAAGAAGCAGTAACCAATGCTAAATCTGGTCAAGTAGAAATTAGAAATGATAAAGATGGAAATATTGGAGTTAGTATTGGTAAAAAATCTTTTAGTGATGATCAACTACTAAAAAACTACAATGCAATTTTAGATGCTTTAGAGAAAGAAAAATCAAATAACACTTTAAAAGGTGATTTAATTAGAAGTGCATTTGCTACATCAACAATGGGTGTTTCATATAAAGTTAAATTAGGTAAATCGATATAGTTATGATGAACAAAGAACAAAAGAAAAATTATATTGAAGAAATGACTAGTAAGTTTGAAAATAGCAAAGCTGTTATGGTTACTCATTACCAAGGTTTAACCATGACACAACTAGATGAATTAAGAGCGAAAATGAGAGAACATGGAATAATTTTTAAAATAACAAAAAATAGAATTACAAAATTAGCTTTAGAAAAAACTAAGTGTAAAGATTTATCAAATTTATTTACTGGTCCTACAGCAGTAGCATTTGGAGAGGATGCTATAATGTCTGCAAGGATTCTTTCAAAATTTGCAAAAGATAACGAAAACTTAAAATTAATTGGTGGAATTATGGATAATGAGGTTTTAGATCAGGCCGGTGTCCAAAATGTAGCTAGTTTACCTACATTAGATGAAGCAAGAGCCAATATTGTGGGTATTTTGAACGCTTCTGCATCTAAATTAATCAGTATTTTGCTTGCACATTCAGAAAAAATGAGTAGTTTGTCGGCAGAAAATTCTGAAACACAACCCAAAGAGTAATACATATGCCTGACCTAAACAAAATTATTGAAGACTTATCAAGTTTGACTGTTGCAGAGGCAGCTGAACTTTCAAAACAATTAGAAGAAAAATGGGGTGTAACTCCAATGGCAGCAGCAGCTCCAGCAGCAGCAGGTGGTGCGGCTCCAGCAGAAGATAAAGATGATTTTACAATCATGTTAGTTTCTGCAGGTGATAAAAAAATTAATGTTATCAAAGAAGTAAGAGCGGCTACTTCATTAGGTTTAAAAGAAGCTAAAGATCTTGTAGAGGGAGCACCAAAAGAAGTTAAATCTGGTGTAAACAAAAAAGACGCTGAAGAGATCAAAGCTAAGTTGGAAGCTGCTGGCGCTAAAGTAGAACTTAAATAAATTAAATAGAAAGAATTCGAATACTGATTATTTTTAATCAGTATTTTTAAACATAGATGCAATTATCTTTTACTGAAAAGAAAAATATAAGAAAAAGTTTTGGTAAACTTAAAGAGAGTTTATCTATTCCTAATCTAATTGAGGTACAAAAAAATTCTTATAAAGAATTAACAGAATTTAATGCTGAAGCAGCAGAACTTACTAAAGGTTTTGATAGAGTATTCAAGAGCATTTTTCCAATTGAAGATTTAAATGATAAAGCAACCTTAGAGTATGTTTCTTACAGACTAGAAAAACCAAAATTTGATGTTGAAGAATGTATAGCAAGAGGTTTAACATATTCTTCAGCTCTTAAGTGTACTTTAAGATTAGTAGTTTATGAAATAGATCAAGAAAATAATACAAAGGATATTTTATCAGCTAAAGAGCAAGAAGTATATATGGGCGAAGTTCCTATGATGACTAATAGTGGAACTTTTATAACTAACGGTGTTCAAAGAGTTGTAGTAAACCAAATGCACAGAAGTCCAGGTGTATTTTTTGATCATGATAAAGGAAAAACTCATGCAAGCGGTAAACTATTGTTTAATTGTAGAGTAATACCTAATAGAGGATCATGGTTAGATTTTGAATATGATGTTAAGGATTTTCTATATTTTAAAATTGACAGAAAGAAGAAAATTTTTTCATCTACTTTATTGTTAGCTTTAGGTTATACAAAATCAGAAATTGTGGATGAGTTCTATGAAAGCGAACAATATACTTTTGATCTAAAAACAGAAAAGTGGAAAACTAAATTTAATCCTGAAAACTACAAAGCAAAAAATTTCTCAGAAGAAGTAATTGATGCAAAAACTGGTGAAGTGGTAATTAAATTAGGTGACAAGATTAATTTCTTAAGTGCAAAAAAATTAGCTAATGATGGTTTGAAAGACATACTAGTTTCTAGAGAGTCTTTGTTTGGTAAATTTTTACATAGAGATGTAAGAGTAAATCAAGAAGAGGATGGTGTATTTAAAATTGGGACAGAATTAAATGATACAATTATTCAACAAATTTTAGATTCAAATATACATACACTTCAAATTTCTGTTACAAACTCTATAAACAAAGGGCCTTATCTACTTACAACTATTTTAGCAGATAAAAACAATACTAAAGACGAAGCTATCACAGAAATCTATAAAATGTTAAGACCTGGAGAACCGCCAACTATAGAGATAGCAACTCAAATATTTAATAATCTTTTCTTTAGCTCAGATAGATATGATTTGTCTGATGTTGGTAGAGTTAAGATGAATTCAAGATTAAACCAAGAGTGTTCTGACAAAATTACTATATTAAGAAACGACGATATCATTGCAATAATTCATAAAATGTTGGATTTACGTGATGGTAAAGATGATGTTGACGACATTGATCACCTAGGAAATAGAAGAGTTCGTTCTGTTGGTGAGCTAGTTGAGAACCAAGCTAGAATTGGTGTTTACAGAATGGAAAGAGCTATAAAAGAAAAAATGACAACTTTAGATGTTGAGTCAGCAATGCCACAAGATCTAATTAATGCAAAACCATTAACAGTTTCATTAAAAGATTTTTTTGCAAGTTCACAACTATCTCAGTTTATGGATCAAACAAATCCCTTATCTGAAATTACTCATAAAAGAAGAGTCTCCGCTTTAGGTCCGGGTGGTTTAACAAGAGAAAGAGCAGGTTTTGAAGTTAGGGACGTCCATCCAACTCACTATGGAAGGATTTGTCCAATCGAGACACCAGAGGGTCCAAATATCGGTTTGATTAATAGTTTATCTACATATGCAAAAATTAATAAGTATGGCTTTATTGAAAGCCCATACAAAAAAGTCAAAGAAGGGGTTGTTCAAGATAAAGTTGAATACCTTTCAGCAATGGAAGAAACCAAATTTACAATTGCTCAAGCAAATACAAAACTAGATAAAAATGGAAAAATTACTGAAGACCTGGTTTCATGCAGACAAAATCTAAACTTTCTTTTAGCAAAACCTGATTCAATTGATTACATCGATGTATCTCCAAAACAACTTGTTTCAGTTGCGGCATCATTAATTCCATTCTTAGAAAATGATGATGCAAATAGAGCCTTAATGGGATCAAACATGATGAGGCAAGCAGTTCCATTATTAAAACCTGAATCTCCGCTTGTTGGTACAGGAATTGAAAGTGATGTTGCTTTAGACTCAGGTGTAACTATTGTTGCTAAGCGTGATGGAATTGTTGATAAAATAGATGGTAAAAGAATTGTTATAAAAGTAACAGAAGAAACAGACTTTAGTAAGTCTGGTGTTGATATCTATAACCTTCAAAAATTTAAAAGATCAAACCAAAATACTTGTATAAATCAAAGACCACTTGTTAGAGTTGGTGATAAAGTTAAATCTGGAGACATTATAGCCGATGGTCCTTCAACAAAATTAGGTGAACTTGCCTTAGGTAAGAATGTTACTGTAGCTTTCATGCCGTGGCAAGGTTACAACTTTGAAGACTCTATCCTTATTTCGGAAAGATGTGTTACAGATGACGTATTTACATCTGTTCACATTGTTGAATACGAAATAATGGCAAGAGATACAAAGCTTGGTGAAGAAGAAATAACAAGAGACATACCAAATGTAAATGAAGAAGCTTTAAAAAACCTTGATGAGTCAGGAATAGTTTATATTGGTGCAGAAGTTAATGCTGGTGATATTTTAGTTGGTAAAGTTACCCCTAAAGGTGATTCAGCATCAGGTCCTGAAGAAAAATTATTAAGATCAATTTTTGGAGAAAAAGCTATCGATGTAACAGACACATCTCTAAGAATGTCTAGAGGATCAAGTGGAACGGTAGTTGATGTAAGAGTATTCAATAGACATGGAATTGAGAAGGACGAAAGATCAATAACTATTGAAAGAGCTGAAATAGAGCAAGTTCAACAAGATAAAATTGTTGAGGAAGAAATATTAGAAAGAAGTATTAAACAAAGAGCTTCACAATTCTTGTCAGGATCATCTTTAACTAAAAAAGTAAAAGATTTATCAGAAGGTACTAAGTTAGATTTTGATACAATTAACAAACTATCGATTAATGATGTCTTTAAAATCACAGTAGGAAATGTAAATGACGAAGCAACATTATCTCAATTAAAAGATCAATATAATAAAGCAAAACAAGACATAACAGAGAGATTTGAAGATAAAGTTTTAAAAATTAGAAGTGGCGATGATTTATTACCGAGTGTTATGAAAATGGTAAAAGTATTCGTTGCTATAAAAAGAAGATTAAGACCTGGTGATAAAATGTCAGGAAGACATGGAAACAAAGGAGTTGTAAGTAAAATTGTACCTGTTGAAGATATGCCATATAGAGAAGATGGTAGACCAGTGGATATTGTATTAAATCCTCTGGGAGTTCCAAGTAGGATGAACGTTGGACAAATTTTAGAGACACACTTAGGTTGGGCATGTAAAGAATTTGGTGAACAAGTTAAAAATTTAGTAAATGAAAATAACAAAAAAATTGAAAGAACAGAAAAAATCGAAAAATTCTTAAAATCTGTTTACGGAGAAGAAATTTTTAATGAAAAAGTTGATAAGTTAAGTAAGAGTGAATTTAAGGATCTTTGTGAAAATTTACAAAATGGTATCGCAATCTCAACACCTGTTTTTGATGGTGCTAAAGAAAAAAATGTTACTGAGATGCTTGAACTAGCAAATTTACCAGGATCTGGTCAAACCTATTTATGGGATGGAAGAACAGGTGAGAAATTTGATAGACCGGTTACTGTTGGAATAATCTACATGCTAAAACTTCATCACTTAGTTGAAGATAAAATTCATGCAAGATCTACTGGACCTTACAGTTTGGTTACACAACAACCACTTGGTGGTAAAGCACAATTAGGTGGTCAAAGATTTGGTGAAATGGAAGTGTGGGCACTTGAAGCATATGGTGCATCATATACATTACAAGAAATTTTAACTGTTAAATCCGATGACGTTGCAGGAAGAGTTAAAGTTTACGAGACTATAGTTAAAGGTGAAGAGAACTTTGAGTCTGGAATACCAGAGTCATTTAACGTTTTAGTTAAAGAGATTAAATCATTAGCATTAAATGTGGAGCTTAATTAATGAAAAAAGAATTAACAGATCTATTTAAGGGAAGCGAAATTTCAGAAGCTCAAAATTTTAATAGCATTAAAATTTCACTTGCTAGTCCAGAGAAAATTAAATCTTGGACATTTGGAGAAATTAAAAAGCCTGAAACAATTAACTATAGAACTTTTAGACCTGAAAAAGATGGTTTGTTCTGTGCAAGGATTTTTGGGCCAATAAAAGATTATGAGTGTTTATGCGGTAAGTATAAACGAATGAAATTTAGAGGAATTATATGTGAGAAATGTGGTGTTGAGGTTACAAAATCAAATGTAAGAAGAGAAAGAATGGGGCACATTAACCTTGCTACACCGGTGGCACATATTTGGTTCTTGAAGTCTCTTCCAAGCAGAATTGCTTTAGCAGTTGACATGAAATTGAAGGAAATTGAGAGGGTTCTTTATTTTGAAAACTTTATAGTAATAGAGCCTGGTTTAACCGGTTTACAAAAAAATCAACTTTTAAATGAAGAAGAATTAGCAAAATATCAAGACGAATTTGGTGAAGAGAGTTTTACAGCAGGAATTGGAGCAGAAGCTGTTCTTGAAATGTTAAAAAATTTAGATTTAGAATTAGAAAGAAAAAACCTTGTTAGCTTTATTAAAGAAACTAAATCAAAAGTTAATGAGGAAAGAGCAATTAAAAGACTAAAACTAATCGAGTCATTTATTGAAACTGGTCAAAAACCTGAATGGATGATTATGACTGTTGTACCAGTTATACCACCAGAATTAAGACCATTAGTTCCTCTAGACGGTGGAAGATTTGCAACCTCAGATCTGAACGATTTATACAGAAGGGTAATAAATAGAAATAATAGATTAAAAAGATTAATGGATCTCAAAGCTCCAGATATCATTGTAAGAAATGAAAAAAGGATGCTTCAAGAGTCTGTTGATGCTCTATTTGACAACGGAAGAAGAGGTAGAGTAATTACAGGAACAGGCAAGAGACCACTTAAATCACTTGCAGAAATGTTGAAAGGTAAACAAGGTAGATTTAGACAGAATCTTCTAGGTAAACGAGTTGATTATTCAGGAAGATCAGTAATTGTGGTAGGTCCAGATTTAAAACTTCATGAGTGTGGGTTACCTAAAAAAATGGCTTTAGAATTATTTAAACCTTTTTTATATGCTAGATTAAATAAATTAGGCTTGGCATCAACCATCAAACAAGCAAAAAAATTAGTCGAAAGAGAAACTAATGCAGTTTGGGATGCTTTAGAATTAATTGTTAGAGAGCATCCTGTGTTATTAAATAGAGCTCCAACACTTCATAGGCTTGGAGTTCAAGCATTTGAGCCTAAATTAATTGAGGGTGATGCAATTGAATTACATCCTTTAACTTGCGCAGCATTTAATGCGGACTTTGATGGTGACCAAATGGCAGTTCACGTTCCATTAAGTTTAGAAGCACAATTAGAGGCAAGAATTTTAATGTTAT
>CABZSV010000002.1 GCA_902528575.1 uncultured Pelagibacteraceae bacterium | reverse complement strand
TGATGCACAAATCTCAACCTAAGTGGAAGTATTACTTTTCTTGTCATTTTATTGCTGTTTCAGCGTGGTTAATCATGAAAAGCAATTATAAGAAAATTCCAAAAGAATATAGGATTGATTATTGGATTGGAATTGGAAGTGCAACAGTAAGTGTATCTGTTATTGGAACATTTATAGGTTTTTATTTTTCAGAGTACATGAATAAAGATATGATGATTGGATTGGCAATTCTTAATCCTGTATATTTTTTATGCATGATGGTCGGAGCATCAAAAACTATACAAGTTACATTATCTGTCTTACTTGGAATAATTTTAGGACCAATTATTTATTTATTTTCACCTGAGTGGTCAATTCTGTTAGCAGGTGTAATCGGTGGAACTATAGCCTATTTAGTTGGAGAGTATAATGTCAGCTAATATCGTTTATGCAATTTTAGTTACATCTCTTGCTACATTTTTATCTAGATTTTTAGGCGCTCTTACCTCTCAAGGTATTAAGGAAACATCAAAACTTTTTAAGTGGTTTAATTGTTTAGCCTATGCAACTTTAGCAGCATTAATAGCAAGAACTATAATTTTTCCTGCTGGCGTGTTAATAGAATCTAGTTATTACAGTAGATCAATTGTTGTATTTTTATCCTTGTTTGTTTTTTTTATTTCTAAGAAAAACTTTGTTTATCCTACAATTTTCTCAGCTATTTGTATGGCAATAATTAACAATTATATCTGATTAAATTGATTTATAAAATAAGGTAAAATAAAATTTAGAATGCAAAAAATTACAGGCATAGACATTCAAAAACACGATAAATCAAATAGGATTATAAAAATTAGTTTAGAAAATGATATAATAGATAAATTAATTTTCCCGTTTAATAAATTTGATTTAACAGCATTAGAGCTAAAACCATTTACAAGATTTACTTTAGCTAAAAGTTTAGATGATTTAACAAATAATAAATTAAGCGAATTAATGAACTCAATTATTAGAGATAGATCTACAGGTTGCTTTATTATTGGACCAAAAAATATAACTGCAAAAATTAATGATACATTTTTAGTTAAGTTATCAACTGCAATAGCTCATCTAATTGGTGTACCTAATCATGATGCCATGGCAGGAAAATATTATGCTCGTTTTCATGTTAAACATGAGGATAGTAGTGACTCTTATTTAAGAAAGGCTTATAGGAATATGGATCTTCATACAGATGGGACATATGTGAAAGATGTAACCGATTGGTTAATTATGACAAAAATTGACGAGCAAAATGTTGAAGGTGGTGAAACAGCTATGTTGCACCTTGATGACTGGGAGCATTGTGATGATTTATACAATGATCCAGTTGGGAGACAAAATTTTGTTTGGGGGTCACCAAAAAGTAAAAATATTGATTACAAGGTAGAGCACCCAGTTTTTTCAACTGATAAAGAGGGAAGACCAACGATATCTTATATAGATCAATTTCCAGAACCTCAAAATATGGATCAAGGAAATTTTTTACAAAGATTATCTGATGGATTAGAGGAAAGTAAAAATAAAATAATTACAAAATTACCTGTTGGATTCTCTGTGATTGCAAATAATTATTTCTGGCTTCATGGCAGAAAACCCTTCAAAGAAAACAAGGAATTAAGCAGAGAATTACTAAGAATTAGAGGTTCTTTTTTTGTTAATTAATTCAATATAATCAATATAAAGTATCCAAAATTATGAATTTAGGTTTTATCGGTACCGGAAAAATTGCAGCTTCAGTGATTACTGGAATATGTAAATCAAAAATTTCCTATAAGAAAATTATTATTTCTCCAAGAAATAAAAAAATAGCTCTTGGGTTAAAAAGAAAGTTTAAAAAAATAGTTATTGCCAAGGATAATCAACAAATTTTAGATCAATCTAATTGGGTATTTTTATCTGTTACACCTACTGTTGGTGAAAAAATTATTAAAGATTTAAAATTTAAATCGACCCAAACAGTTGTTAGTTTTATTTCAACAATTACTTTATCTCAATTAAAGAAAGCAATTAAAGTAAAAGCAAAAATTGTAAGAGCAATACCTCTACCTCCAATTTCATTAAAGAAAGGTCCTGTACCTATTTGTCCCTCTAATTCAAAAGTTAAAGCGTTTTTCAATAACTTGGGCACAACTGTAGAAATTAAGAATGAAAAATCGTCTATAAATTTTTGGTCAACCTCTGGCATGATGGCGCCTTTTTATGAGATGTTGAGAGTAATGACTGATTGGTTGGTAAAAAGAGGGGTAAAAAGAAACAATGCTCAAAAATATATTACTTCTTTATTTTTAGCTTTATCTGAAGATGCTGTAGTAAATTCAAAAGAAAATTTAAAGAATTTAGTAAAAGAGTCTCAAACGCCAAAAGGTTTAAATGAACAAGGTGTCAAAGAATTAACTAAAGCTGGATTTTATAAATCTCTAGAAAAAACATTAAATAGTATTCACAGAAGACTTAACAAATAAATCAAATGTCTGAAAATATTTTAGAGATTAATAATTTAAGTAAATTTTTTGGTGGATTAGCTGCAGTTTCAGATTGTTCAATAAAAGTTAAAAGAGGAACTATCACTGGTATTATTGGGCCAAATGGATCTGGTAAAACAACTTTATTTAATTTAATTGCTGGAAACTTAAAATCCTCTGGTGGTAATGTTGTTTTTGATGATGAAAATATTACTGATGTTCCATCTTATGAATTATTTTCTAAAGGGTTGTTAAGAACATTTCAAATTGCACATGAGTTTTCAAATTTATCTGTTTTAGAAAATTTAATGATGGTTCCAGGAAATCAATCTGGAGAAAAAATAATGACAGCATTATTTAAACCAGGTTTAGTTGCACGAGAAGAGGCTGTGGTTAAAGAGAAAGCTAAAGAAGTTGTTGAATTTTTAAATTTAGGACATTTATCAAATGAGCTAGCTGGAAATCTTTCAGGTGGACAAAAGAAATTATTAGAACTTGGAAGAACCATGATGGTTGATGCAAAATTAGTATTATTAGATGAAGTTGGAGCTGGAGTTAACAGAACTTTGTTAAAAGATCTTGGTACTGCAATAGAAAAGTTAAATAAAGAAAAAGGTTATACTTTTTGTATGATTGAACATGATATGGATTTTATTGGAAGATTATGTGATCCAGTAATTGTTATGGCTGAAGGATCAGTTTTGTTTGAAGGAAGTGTTGAAGAAGCAAAAAAAGATGAGAAAGTTATCGAAAGCTATCTTGGAAGAGGATCAAAATTAAAGGATACAAATTAATGGCATATTTTGAGGGAATAGAAATGACAGGTGGTTATGGTAATGGTCCCGACATTATTAGTTCGTGTTCAGTAAATGTTAATAAAGGTGAAATAGTTTCTATTTTAGGTCCTAATGGAGCTGGTAAATCAACTGCCATGAAAGCAATGTTGGGCTTGCTGAATTTAAAGACTGGATCAGTAAAGATTGATGGTAAGGATATTTCAAAATTATCTCCTCAAGATCGAGTTAAGCAAGGTATTTCTTTTGTGCCACAGACTAAAAATGTTTTTGCAGGGATGACTGTTGAAGAGAATTTAGAAATGGGTGCATTTCTTATTGAGGATGAAATCAAAAATATAATTGAGGAAATTTATGAATTATTTCCAATTTTAAGAGAGAAAAGAAATCAGTTGGTTGGTGAACTTTCTGGAGGTCAAAGACAACAAGTAGCTTTAGGCCGAGCTTTAATGATTAAACCCACTGTTTTAATGTTAGACGAGCCAACTGCTGGTGTATCGCCAATTGTGATGGATGAATTATTTGATCATATTGTAAAAGTAAAAAGAACAAACGTTGCTATCTTAATGGTAGAACAAAATGCAAAACAAGCCTTAAGCATTTCAGATAGAGGCTACGTACTAGTGACTGGAGAAAATCGTTATTCAGGAACTGGAAAAGAATTATTAGACGATCCAAGAGTAAGAAGCTCTTTTTTGGGAGGGTAATATGGATTTTGTAAATGCAATAATTCTTTTATTAAATTATATTTTCATTCCTGCATTAACTTATGGTTCTCAGTTAGCACTGGGTGCAATATTTGTAACACTTATTTATGGAATTTTACGATTTGCAAATTTCGCAACTGGTGACATGATGTCTTTTGGGACCATGGCAACGATTTTATTTACATGGTATTTTCAATCTTTAGGTGTTTCTTTAGGTGTTTTACCTACTGCTTTATTGGCTATTCCTCTTGGAATAATTTTCATGATATTTTACATGCTTTTAATAGATAAGTTTGTCTTTAAGTATTACAGAAATCAAAAAAGTCCCCCAGTTCAATTTGCAATGGTGAGTATTGGTGTAATGTTTGTAACACAAGCAGTGGTCAGAATTATAATTGGACCTGGTGATAGAAGATTTTTTGATGGTGAAAAATTCATTATTAAAGCTCGTGAATTTAAAGAGATGACAGGTTTAAACGAAGGTCTTGCACTGAAATCCACTCAAGTAATTACTATTTTTGTAACAATAGTTTTAGTCTCGTTATTATTTTGGTTTTTAAATAGAACCAAAACTGGAAAAAGTATGAAAGCTTATTCTGATAATGAAGATCTTGCTTTGCTATCAGGTATTGATCCAAAAAAAATAGTTTTAGTTACTTGGGTTATTGCTGGTATTTTAGCTACAATTGGTGGAGCTTTGTATGGTTTAGATAAAAGTTTTAAACCATTTACTTATTTTAATAATATGCTTCCTATTTTTGCTGCTGCAATTGTTGGAGGAATTGGAAATCCATTTGGAGCCTTTTTAGGTGGATATGTAATTGCTTTTTCTGAAATACTCCTCACTTATGCATATAAAAAATTCTTTATGTATGTTTTACCAGAAAGTATGGAACCAAATAGTTTAGTTCAGTTACTGTCAACAGATTACAAGTTTGCTGTATCGTTCTCTATTCTTGTAATTGTTTTAATTTATAGACCATCGGGAATATTTAAGGGTAAAGTATTGTGAGAAAAAATCTAAATGTAATTGCAGCTTACAGCATCATGATGGTGCTTATTTTAATGGTTGGGATATTTCAGTCTTGGAATATTGCTTTATCAATATTTAATCTTTGTTTGATTTCTGCAGTCATGACAATGGGTGCGAATATTCAATGGGGGTATGCTGGTTTAATTAATTTTGGAATTATGGGCTATACAGCTTTAGGTGGTTTAGCTGCAGTATTGATATCTGTCGATCCTGTTCAAGAAGCTTGGAGGGCAGGAGGTTTCGATATTTTAATGGCATTATGGCTGATAGTAGTAATGGTATTAGTTATAAGGTTTATTTTAAAAAGATTTGAAAAATCAAAAATCAGAACATACAGCATAGCTGCAATAATAATTTCAGGTATTTTACTTATTAGATTTTCTGCAGAGCCAGGCATAGAAGCTATTGAAGCAGTTGATCCTGCTAAAACTGGTTTCTTAGGAGGATTTGGATTACCAATTATATTTTCTTGGATAGTTGGAGCTCTTTTTGCAGGGGGGTTTAGCATTTATAGTTGGAAAAGTTGCACTTGGTCTTAGAGCAGATTATTTAGCTATTGCTACTCTTCTTATTTCCGAAATTGTTATTGCAATTATTAAACACGAGGATTGGCTTACAAGAGGGGTCAAAAATGTTATTGGATTAAAAAGACCTGCACCTTATGAAGTAGATCTTCAAACAACTGATTGGTTTATTAAATTAGTTGAAAAGTTTAATTCAGGAAAATTAAGTGTAATTGAGAATTTAGCTGATAGACAAGCTGCTTTAAATCAACTTGTTATTGAAGGCTCTTCAGTATTTGTAAAACTGTGTTATTCAGGATTATTCTTAGTAGTAGTAATTATTCTTTTAATTTTAACTCAAAAAGCTCTTTATTCTCCTTGGGGAAGAATGATGAGGGCAATTAGAGACAATGAGGAAGCTGCAAATGCAATGGGTAAAAATGTTGTTAAACAACATTTACTAATTTTTATTTTAGGCTCAGCAATTGTTGGAATTGCGGGCGCAATGCTTGTTACACAAGATGGTTTATTTACTCCAGGAAGTTATAGACCTATGAGATATACTTTTTTGATTTGGGTGATGGTAATTGTTGGAGGAAGCGGAAATAATTTTGGGGCAATTTTAGGAGGATTTGTTGTTTGGTTCTTATGGATTGAAGCTGCACCAATATCATTATTTTTAATAAACTTTTTCACTGCTGGAATTCCTGAAACAAATGCACTTAAAGCTCATTTAATTGAAAGCGTTCCTTATTTCAGATTTTTACTGATGGGATTAGGATTGTTGTTTATCATGAGGTATCGACCTAAAGGTATACTTCCTGAAAAAATAGAAATAAAGTAAACATAATGAAATATATTATATTAGGTGCTGCTGCTGCTTGGGCTTTGTATATGGCTGATAAATATTTATTCTTTTAATGAATAAAAATCTTTTGTTACTTATATTAAGCCAGATTTTCGCTTTTACAGCTGCACCGGTCACCGTTTTTTTAAGCGGCATAATTGGTTCAAAATTTAGTCCAATAAAATCTTTAGCTACTCTTCCAATGGCTTTGTCAGTTATTGGAATTGCGTTATTCGCTTTTTTTGCTGCAAAGCTAATGAGTATAATTGGACGAAAATTGGGTTTTATTTTTGCATCAATAGGTACATGTTTTGCATCTGTTTTAACTGCATACTCTATAATTATAGAAAGTTTTGTCTTATATAATTTAGGATGCTTTTTAATTGGTGGAGGAATAGCTTTTAGCCATCAATATCGTTTTGCAGCAGTGGAGGTTGTGGATAAGGATTATGCACCAAAAGCAATTTCTATCATTTTGTTAGCAGGAATAGGTTCGGCGTTTATTGGTCCAAACATTGCAAACATTTCTAAAGGACTTATCTCAAATCATTTGTATGCTGGTTCTTATATTGCACTCGCCATTTTATCTATCTCATCAACAATATTTTTAATTTTTTATCAGGAACCAAAAACGATAACTAGTAATCAATATAAAACTGGAAGAAGTTTTTTTGAGCTTATTTCTCAACCTAAATTTCTACAGGCGCTCGTAGCTTCATCTTTTGCCTATGCTGTAATGACTTTTTTAATGACAGCAACTCCTATAAGTATGCATCTGATGGAGAAAATAAGTTTAAGCAAGACTGGATTTGTTATTCAGCTTCATATAGCAGCCATGTTTTTACCTTCACTGGTTACAGGAAATTTAATTAAAAGATTTGGTCATAGTAAAATAATGTATGTGGGAGTTTTATTGTTTTTAGTCACAATTATTACTAGTTTATTTGAACAGAATTATTTTAACTATATGGTTGCACTTATTTTCCTGGGGCTAGGGTGGAATTTTTTATTTATATCAGGAACGAGCTTACTTGTTTTGTCTTACAGAGAAGAGGAAAAATTTAGAGCTCAAGGGTACAATGATTTAATTGTTTATTCTATACAAGCATTAGCCAGTTTGTCTGCTGGAGTATTTCTTAGCTTAACTAGCTGGAAAACTATGAATTTAATATGTTTGATTTTTCTAATTATCATAGCTCTATCTACCATAAGAGCTGATTTAAAAAAAAACCCCAGTAATTAAATTACTGGGGTTTTTTGAATTAAGATAAAAAATTATCTTTGTTTTTTAGTTTTGAATTTTCCGCCTTTAACTTCTTGTTCTAAGAAAGAACCTTCAGCTTCACCAACACTAGTAAAAGTTACTCCAGTAGCACCTTCGTAATTAATCTTTTTACCTTTTGCTAGTAAGTCTAAACCTTTCTTAAGTTCACCTGGATAAATTTTAGTTCCAGGAGCATTAGCAACATCCATTACATTTTTTGCAATTGATGCTCTGTCAGCAGAGTTACCTGCTTGCATTGCAAGAACGATTAAAGCAGCTGCATCGTAAGATTCACCTGTGTAAGGACCAGAAGCTTCTACACCCCCAGCTTTTGCAACTTCAGCAAATATACCTGCACCTTTACCAGTAGAACCTGGTAATGATCCAAATGATTTACTTAAATCTTTTCCGAATGCGTCAACTAAAGATTGACCAATCATACCATCTGATAAAATAAATCTATCAAACGCACCAGAGTCTAAAGAAGCTTGAATAATTCCTTTTCCTCCTTGGTCAAGATAACCAATAACTGCTACAGCATCACCACCAGCAGAAGCAAGAGTTGCTACTTCAGATGAGTAATCTGCTTTTCCATCTTCGTGAGCAGTTACAGTTGTAACTTTAATACCATGAGCTTCAACTGCTGCTTTGTAAACATCAGCTAAACCTTTACCATAGTCATTGTTAGTATAAGTGATTGCAACACTTTTTACTTTTCTATCTTTAGTTATGTCAGCTAAAATTTGGCCACCTCTAGCATCTGATGGAGCAGTTCTAAAGAAATACCCTTTATCATCTAGAGTTGTTAATCCTGGAGAAGTAGCTGAAGGTGAAATCATTACTACACCATTTGGTACAGCAACGTTAGTTGCAATAGCACCAGTTACACCTGAACAGTCTGCTCCCATAATTGCAGCTACACCACCTGAAATTAATCCCTCAGCTGCAGCTGTTGCCGCTGCTGAGTCAACACAAGTTGAGTCTGCTCTTACTGGCTCAATTTTTTTTCCACCCAATAGCGAACCTGAGTCAGAAGCTTCTTTAAATGCAAGCTCTGCAGATGCAGCCATAGCTGGAGTTAGAGATTCAATAGGACCAGTGAATCCTAAGATGATCCCCATTTTAATCGAATGTCCGTCTGCCATTACATTTGAACCAAAACTTGATACAAACATAAATACAGCGATAAATAGTTTTCTCATTATCTTCCTCTTTATTGTTAACAATTTATAAAAGCCAATTTAAGTATGAATACAATCAATATTCAATGACAAAATTATCCTATTTTAGATGGGTTAATTGATACGGATTATCTTATTGAGAAAGGGTCTAGAGAAGGTTCGTCTGATGTGTAGAACCAAGTTGTTTTCACTCTTGTATAGTCTTTAATTGAGTCAATTCCTGCTTCTTTTCCATATCCACTATCCTTGATACCTCCAAAAGGAGCTGAAGGAGAAATTAATCTGTAAGTATTTACAAATGTTATACCTGCCCGTATAGCATTAGATACCCTCATTCCTCTTGCGAGATCACTAGTATAAACACCTGAAGAAAGACCATATTGATTATCATTCATTAATTCTATTACCTCTTTTTCAGTATCAAATTTCATTACTGATAATACTGGGCCAAAAAGTTCATTCTCAGCAGCTGGCAGATTATGATTTTCACACTCAATTATTGTTGGTGGGAAATAATAACCTTTATTTGAAAAAGGATGTCTTTTACCACCGCATTTAATTTTTCCACCTTGTTCAACAGTTAATTTAATATTTTTTTCTATTACTTCTAATTGTTTAAAGTTACTTAAGGGACCCATTTCAGTATCAGAATCCATTGGAGCACCTATTTTAATTTTTTCTGCTCTTGATGCTAACTTATCTAAAAATTCCTTATAAATTCCTTTTTGTAAGTATAACCTTGAACCTGCTATACAACTTTGACCACTTGCTCCAAATATTCCAGCAGTTATTCCATTAATTGCATTTTCTTGTTTAGCATCATCAAAAACAGCTACAGGACTTTTTCCACCTAACTCTAAACTCACCTCAGATAAATTTTCTGCAGAGTTTCTAATTATATGTCTTGCAGTTTCAGGACCTCCTGTAAAAGCTACTTTCTCAACTAAGTTGTGAGTAGTTAAAGCTTTACCACAAGGATCTCCAAAACCAGAAACTACATTTACCACACCTTTTGGTATTCCAGTTTCTTCAACTAACTTTGCAAACTCAAACATAGTTGCTGGTGCTAATTCAGAACATTTAATTACTACTGTATTACCCATAGCTAAAGCAGGAGCAACTTTTGTTGCAGTTAAAAACATTTGAGAATTCCAAGGAATGATAGCTGCAATAACACCTATTGGAATTCTTGTTGTGATCGCTTGAATATTTGGTTTATCTATAGGAAGAACTGTTCCCTCAACTTTGTCAGCTAAACCTGCATAGTAATCATAATATTCTGCAATATATTTTGCTTGTTGATAAGTTTCTCTGTAGAGTTTTCCTGTATCAATGGTTTCAATCTTTCCTAATAATTCAGAATTTTCTCTAAGTTTATTTCCAATGGCTCTTAAATATTTTGCTCTATCTCTTGCAATCATTTTTGGCCATTCACCTTCAAAAGCTTTTTGTGCAGCTTTTACAGCCCTATCCACATCATTTGCGCTAGCTTCAGGTACTACAGCCCAAGGCTTATTGTTTTCTGGATTTAAAGTTTCAAAAGTTTTTTTTGTATCAGAGTCTACCCACTGACCATCTATATACATTTGATATTTTTTTAATTCAGGCATTATTTATATGTTTCATTATTGCATTATTTACTTCGTCTGCATATTCAATAGTGCATAGATGTTTTCCATTTTTGATTTCAACATATGTTGAATTTTCTATATCTTTATTTAATTTTTTAGACATATCAGGTGTAGATCCTGGATCATCCGATCCTGTTATTATTAAAGTATTTGTTTTTATATTTTTTATATTTTCAAGATTGTCCTTATAGTTTGCAAATACCTCATAAGATTTAATAAAATTTTCTTGATCAATTCCTTTCTTGTTAAGAATTTTCATAAACTCATCATATAACTCAGGATTTTGTTCAAGGTATTTATCTGAAAACCATCTCTTCATTGCGATTTGAGATATTGGCATATTTTTTTTTGCCAAATTCACTCTATCAATTACATTTTGTCTTTCCTCTGCTGTCCTTTGATATGTAGTGGATATTAGAGTTAAAGAATTTAAATAATTTTCATATTTTGAAGCAAATTCAATTGCAATCAAAGATCCGATAGAAAAACCAATTAAATTAAATTTTTCTATCTTTAGGTTTTTTACTAAATTTGATAATTGATCAATAAAATTTTCCATTGATAAATTTGGCTTTTTAAAAGGTGTTTTTCCATGTCCCAACAGATCATAAGTTATAAAGGAATTGTTCTTAAAAAATTCAATTTGTGGTTTCCACATTTGTTGATTTAAACCAACACCATGAATAAAGATTATTGGTAAAGAATTTTTGTTGTTAAAATAATAATGATTTTGATCGTTATCAAAATTGTAAGACATCAATTAGTTATCGATACCCATCTCTTTCATATCTTGATATCTATCACCCGTTCTCGCATGAGCTCGTCCAGTTGGAGCGCCTCCAATTGCAACAACTATTTCATCTTCATTAGGTGCATCATGAATTGTAAATTCATGCGTTAGATAAAAAGGTCTTAATCCAGCATCAGTTTTATGCATCATTGGAATTGAAATTTTTGCTCCCGCAGGACCTCTAGTGTTAGTAAAACTTAAATAAGAAGTTCCACCAACGGCATCTCTAAATTTATTTCCAAATCTTAAAGTATGAATAAATGCAGATGCATGTTCTATTTCACCATTTAATCCAACCATCGCAGATTTCCCATAAGCTAAAATTTTTTCACCTGATCCAATTTCTTTTGTTAATTCTGGCACTAAAAGATCTCCTAATTGAGGTGCAAGATCTAGTATTTCTGGTTTTAAATCTTCTACAAAACCTTTTCCAGCCCAAGGGTTTTCTATAACAGCTGCAACCGAAACTAGCAGAACAGGCTCTTTAGCTTTTTTTCCACCTTCAATAAAAGTTTTATCTACAAATTTAGCAAATTTTCTAAGTTTTAAATCCATTTATTAGCTAGCTCTTTGAATGTTCGTATCTATTGGTTTTATATTTGGAATAACTTCTTCTGTAAATAATTTGATGCTTCTCATGCAGTCTTCGTGTTTAATTCCTGGAAAGTTAGACCAGACTTGTAAATTTTGAAGATTTAATTCTTGTTGAAGTTCTTTTATTTTTTCTATTACAAACTCAGGTGTTCCAAATAAAAGATTTCTTTTATGAAGAAATTCATAATTTAATAAATCTAGCTTATTTTTCGTCTCTGGTAATTTTTCATCAGGGTCCATATGATTTCCTAAACCTCTCCAATGACAAACCCATCTCATATAATTTACAATATGTTCTCCAGCCATTTTTTCAGCCTCTTCCATAGTTTCTGCAACAAACATATCTCTAACCAAACTAATACCTTCCCCTAGTGGTACATCTCTATTTTCAGCTTTAGATTTTGCCTCTTTATAAATTTCAAATCTTTTTTTCAAAGCTTTTACAGTTGGTATCCACATAATTGTATTAAGCCCATTTTCTGCTGCCCACTGAATTGATCTTTCTCCATCAACTACTTGAGAAATTGGTGGGAAAGGTTTTTGATAAGGTTTTGGTAATACAGATATTTGTTTTAATTCGTTTGTTTTTAAATCTACAATATTTTCTTTTGGAGGACTCATATCGTGTTGCCAAATGAAATTAGGAGATGGATAAGTATAGAATTCGCCCTGGTGAGAGAAGAAATCTTCAGACCATGCTTTTTTCATTATGTCCAATGTTTCAGAAAATAGTCTAAAATTTTTTGCTTGGTCTTTTAAGTCAGCTTCTTTGTTCATGTTAATAGCTTCTCTACCATAAACTCCTCTACCAATACCCACTTCAACTCTTCCTTTTGACATTTGGTCAAGGGTAGCAATATCTTCTGCAAGTCTTATAGGATTATGAAATGTAATTACGTTACAAGCTTGTCCTAAACGAATATTTTTAGTTCTTGCAGCAGCATCAGTGCACATCATTAGTGGATTGGTACACGACTCCATTCCTTCATGATTAAAATGATGTTCGGTATACCAAATAGAATTCCAATTATTTTGATCACAATATTCAGTGATCTCTCTAGCTTCATCTAAAAGTTGGGTATAAGGTTTTTTATCCCAATTAGTAGTGTTACAAAAATATCCAAAGTTCATAAAGCCTCCTTTAAAAATTAATTTAAAGACGACCGATCCCACTTTCGTAAATTTTTGAATTTAACGACGAGTTATGTATCGCTTTATATTTAAACCTTATTATTACTAACGTTGATATTCAATAAATTTCTTTAAGGATTTGTTAAGAAATTTCTCATAAATTGGACCATTATTTTTGAATTTGCTACCATTTAAAAATGATTGGTTCATTTTGAAATCATAGGAAGGTTCAAAGAAAAAAGGAACAGAGAGTCTCTTACTTTTATTCCACAAAACTCTGTGATTAGTTGCTTTAAATCTTCCTTTGCTTAGAAACTCCAAAGCTTTACCAGTGTTTACTACTAAAGCTTTTTTGTTAAATGGTACATCATACCATTTTTTATTTTTTCTATTTTGTACCTGCAATCCACCTTTTCTATCTTGATAGAGAACTGTGAATATACCACTATCAACATGCGTTTCACATCCAAGAGCAACCCCATCTTGTTTTGATATTTCTACCGGTTTTGTCTGATTAGGATAGTAATTAAATCTTAATGTGCTTAATGTTTTTAATCTTGAAAAAGCTACACTAGAAATATCAGGATTTTTTTTATTAAGTTTTATTACACTTTTAAATAAGGTTTCACTCAATCTATAAATATTATCAAAATATTTGTTTAAAATATTTATTGAACTTTTTTTAAAACACTCATCTAGTTTAAGAAATTCTATGTATTGATTATTTAGATTTGAAGAATATTTTTTAGTTACTTTTAAATCACCTATATCCAAACCTTCTTTTCCGTTTACATCATTAGGAAAATATCCTCTGTAAAGATTTTTATTTTTTTTATTCCATTTTTTAGGTGATAATTTTCTTTTCTTACTGTCTGGTAAATTAAAAAATTTATTCCCAACTTCGCATGTTTTTTTAATTTCTTTTAGATTAATTCCATGTCCAGTAATTTGAAAAAATCCTACATTGACACAAGCTTTTTCAATTTCTTTAATTGTTTTAAATGCATTTTGAGTTTCAAAATTATTTTTTATTAAAGAAGAAATATTAATTGTTGGTATAAAATTCTTGCTCATCTTCTAACTGGTGTTTCTGTTGCAATAAATTGATCTCTAACTCTCTCTCTCATGTAAATATAAATTCCAGCTGCTATAATACACGCAACACCAATAAACGTTCTAGTCGTTGGTACCTCATTAAATAAAAAGTAGCCAGGTATCATAGACATAATTATTAATGAGTACTCAAACAAAGAAACAACGGAAGGTGATGCAACTATATATGCTGAAAAAATACAAACAAAAGCTATTGATGCAGCAAAACCAAAAAATAAAATAAATTTCCATGTATATTCAATATTTGAAAACCATTCTCTAAAGATGAATTGTATTGTTGGATCAAAGTTTGAATTATTTAGTTGACCACTTCCCATAAAAAAATACAAAATTACACACAGCAATATTGCAATTAGATAAAAGTAATATAGTTGGGTGTTAACATCATCTTTATCGGATGTATATTTAGTGATTGTCATAGAGGCCGCATAACAAAATGCACAAAAAACTGGTAAAAGACTTCGATATTCAAAGTCTGAAAAATTTGGATTTAAGACTATAAAAACGCCAATAAAACCAAAAACAATTGCTGACCACCTTCTAATACCAATAGTTTCTTTTAAAAATAACTTTGCAAATATTGATACAAAAAAAGGTGATGAAAAAAATAGAGCATTTGCTGTTGCTAAAGGCATAAAAGTTAATGAGATAAAAAAAGCAGAAAAAGCAATAAAATGCAAAATCACTCTTAGTATTGTTAAAAAAGGATAGTAAGTTTTAAGAGAGACTTTTTGTTTTCTTAATTTTATATAACCAAATAGCAAAATTGCTGCAACAAAATATCTTCCAAAAAATATTTCATACAAAGCTGCTTTTTCAAAAATGAATTTAATTAAAGCATCCTGCATTGCAAAAAATGTCATTGCAGTAATAATTAAAAGTATTCCTTTTGAATTATTATTAGCGCCCATTATGCACCTATATCAAAAAAAAATTGTATAGAATATTTAATTATTTCTTTAATTTAGAAGAGAATAGAAGACCTTCGCTTGAAAATTTTGACTTATTTTCTTCAATAAAATCTTTCATTAATTTTACTTTTTCTTCTTCAAATTCTGTAACTTTCCTTTTGCTTAAATCTATATAAAGCGATATCCATTCCATAGAAGCTGAAAGTTTGTTAGTTTTTTGAGAAATCATTTCCATTTTTAAATGTAATCTTTTTTTATCATGATCAAAATAAGTCAGATTAACATTGACTATTTCTCCCTCTTTTACCTCATTTAAATATTTAGTATTAGTTTCAACAACCATTGTACTTCTATTAAGATTTTTTGCTGCTGTTCCACCCATTTTAAATTTTTCAAGAGCAACTTCCCATGCTTGATCAAAAACAAGCACATAATAAGCCATATTCATATGATTGTTGTAATCAACCCATTCTTTTTTTACCTCGAAAGTTTTTAATAACACTTTATGATCTTGTTAATGAAGACTGTAATTCTTGATTTGAAATGTATCCTTTTACATTTCCACTTTTATCAACCACTTCACAATTTGAGTCAGAACAAACGATTTTTGGTAAAAAATCTTCTATAAATTCGTCTTCATTTACTTTTATTAAGTTTGATTTATCTATGTCATTAGCTTGATCAGCAGTTTTCATAATAATTTTTGCCTTTATAACTTTTGCTCTATTCACATCTTTTACGAAAGCTTTTACATAATCATCAGCAGGGTTCATAATAATTTCTTCTGGAGTTCCTACTTGGACTAATTTTCCAGAGTTTAATATCCCGATATGATCACCCAATCTTAATGATTCATCTAGATCGTGAGTAATAAATACAATTGTTTTTTTTAGTTCTGCTTGAAGATCAATTAATTGTTTTTGCATATCACTTCTAATCAGAGGATCTAGAGCGCTGAAAGCTTCATCCATTAACATGATATCTGTATCAGTAGCTAATGCTCTTGCTAAACCAACACGTTGCTGCATTCCTCCCGATAATTGAGCGGGGTATTGATTTTCAAAACCAGTAAGACCAACTGCATCGATTTTTTCCATTGAGATTTTATTTCTTTCATCTTCACCTTTGCCTTGCATTTCTAATCCGTAACCAACATTTTGAATTACTGTTTTATGTGGGAATAAACCAAATCTTTGAAATACCATGCTCATTTTATGTCTTCTAAATTCAATAAGCTTATCTTTATCAAGTGACATTACATTCGTGCCCTCAACTAAGATTTCACCATCAGTTGGATCGATTAGTCTATTTAAATGTCTTATTAGTGTTGATTTTCCTGATCCTGATAAACCCATACAAACAAAGGTTTCTCCTTCTTCAATTTTAAGTGAAACATTATCTAATCCAACGGTATGACCAGTTTGCTCTAAAATTTCGTCTTTTGTTGCACCATCTTTTACCATTGGTAGTACAGAAGAAGGGTTGTTTCCAAAAATTTTGTATACGTTGTTGATCTCAATTTTTGACATGATGTAATGTTCTAACAGTTACAATCATCATATGTAAAACAAATATTATACAACTTATAATTGTTTTAAGAAATAACAGTTGTATTTATTTGCTTTTGCTTATTTTTTAAATAAGAATTTTATATATGGCGCAAACAGATAAAGATGTGCGACTAGAGTTGTCTGCTCTCTATAGAATTTTACATATGTACGGCATGACAGACCTTGCAAACCAATGTGCAGGGGCAAGATCTGCTGAAGATAAAAATTGTTCTTTCGTTCATCCATATGGAATGTTTTATGAAGAAATTACCGCTTCATCTTTAGTTAAAATTGATCAAAACGGAAAAAAATTAGATTCAGATGGACCTTGGTTAAATGATGGATGTATTAATCTTGCTCAATGGATTTTTAATAAAAGAAATGATGTAAATTTTTATGTTCACGGACATGCCAATGATGTGATGGCAGTTGGAGGTACCAAAGAAGGTTTGATGTATCTTTCACAGGCCGCAGTTTATTTAAATCATCTTGTTGGATATATTGATTATGAATTTGTTGAGGACAAAGAATTTGCAAGAAAATTTGAAAACCTAATTAGCAAACACGACATTTTGATTACAAGAAATCATGGATATTACACGGTAGGAAAAACTGCTGCAGAAGCATTCTTCAGAGCTTATTATCTAGAGCAAGCATGTTCAGTTCAGGTAAAAAACCTTGCCATGGGGTTAAACAAACATGAAATAGATAAACAGAAAGCTGCATATTTTTGGGAAAACATGAGTGACTCTGATGATTATAATTATGATGGAAAAACGGAGTGGGCTGCTTTATTAAGAAAACTAGAGAGAGAACATTCAAATTATAAAAATTAATGGAACAAAATTTTACAATTAAGAATATAACTAAAAATTCTACAAATTTAGAAGTTGACTGGAGTGATGGAAAAAAAAGCAAATTTAATTATTTATGGCTAAGAGACAATTGTCCGACTGCACATGATAAAGACTCACGTCATAGAATGTTTAATATTTTAAAAGTATCAAACAAAATTAATCCAAAAAAATTTACATTAAATAATGAAGGCAAGCTTGAAATTGAATGGAGTGAAGGTGACCACATAAGTTATTATGACCAAAATTGGTTAAGAGAAAACTGCTATACTATAAAAAATAATTTAGAATATAAATCTCCATATCAACTTTGGGACAACTCTTTACAAAATGATCTGAAGTCAATTGAGATTGAACATGATGAAATTATGAGTTCAGATGAGGGACTTGTCAGATGGTTAGAGCTCTTACATCACACTGGAATTGCTATAGTAAAAAATGCTCCAACTGAAAATAATTCTGGTTTTAAAATTTTAAACAGAATTAGCCATACTAGAGAAACTTTTTTTAAAACACCTTTTGAAGTAATAAATATTCCTAAACCAAATAATTCTGCTTACACAGCACATGCCCTAAGAAATCATATGGATTTACCATGGTTTGAAACACCACCTGGTTATCAATTTCTTCATTGTTTAGTTAATTCTGCAACAGGAGGAGACTCATCCGCTGTAGATGGCTTTGCAGTTGCAGATTATTTAAGAAAAAATGAGAAAGAAATATTTGATACGCTAGTAAATGTTCATTTAAAATTTAGAGACATGGATTATACTCAAGAGTCTGTTAGAAGTTATTACGCACCCGCTATATCTTTAACAAAAGATAATGATTACCATGATATTCGGTTTAGCGTAGCAACTATGGATGCTTTGGACTGTCATCCTGATTTGATGGATAAAGTTTATAAAGCTCATCACCGATTTGGAAATTTACTTCATGACGATCAATTTCAGATTAAATTTAGATTAGGACCAGGTGATATTTTTTCTTTTAACAATAGACGATTATTACACGGTAGAACTGAATATGATCCAAACTCAGGACATAGACATTTACAAGGTTATTACATGGATCGAGATGAAATTATTGGGAGACTAAGATATTTAAAAAATTCTGTTAACTCCAACCAGTAACATTCTTTACTTCAAGATATTCCTCAAGGCCCCAAACACCTCCTTCTCTCCCATTACCTGATTGTCTGTAACCACCAAATGGAGTTCCGGTATCTGCTCCATTTCCATTTATGTAAACACATCCAGATCTTAATTTTTTAGCAACTCTGTGTGCTTTTTCTCTGTCTTCAGTTTGCAAATAGTTTCCAAGACCATAAGAGGTATCATTTACAATATTGACTGCCTCATCTTCGGTCTCAAATGGAATTATAGATAATACAGGTCCAAAAATTTCTTCTTTAGCAATTCTCATTTCATTAGTTACATCTGTAAATATAGTTGGTTTGATGAAGTACCCTTTGTTCAAACCGTTTGGTAACTCAGGACCACCTGCTGCAAGAGTTGCGCCTTCAGAAATTCCACTTTCAATAAGATTTATAATTTTATCATATTGAATTTTAGAAATTACTGGTCCTATATGATCTCCTTTTTTTGAAGCTTGATCTACTTTAATTTTGTTTGCTTCATCTACAGCTTCTTTAACAGCTCTTTCGTAAATTGATTTTTCAACAAGCATCCTTGTTGGTGCATCACAAGATTGACCAGAATTGCTCATTACATTTCTAATACCGTCTCTTACTGCATCTTTATAACTATCAGCAAAAACAATATTTCCACCTTTTCCACCCAATTCAAGACAAACTCTTTTAATTGTTTCAGCAGCATTTTTTGAAATTAATCTTCCTGCTCTTGTTGAACCTGTGAAAGAAACCATATCAATATCAGGATGGCTTGAAATGTGGGTTCCCACTCCTGCACCGTCTCCATTTACCAAATTAAATACACCTTTTGGAAAACCTGCTTCATCAATCATTTCTGCAAATAGCATTCCAGAAATAGGAGCAATTTCTGATGGTTTTAAAATCATTGTACATCCAGTTGCGAATGCAGGAACGACTTTTAAAGCAATTTGATTAATTGGCCAATTCCACGGTGTGATTAATCCACAAACTCCAATTGGCTCATAATAGATATGATTATTTGATTTATTATCAAAGTGTTTATCAAATTTAAAATTTTTTAATCTTAAAATAAAATCATCTAAATGATCTTTCCCTGAAGCTGTTTGAACATCTTTTGCCCAATCCATTGGTGCACCCATTTCAAGAGAAATAGCCTCAGCCATTTCATTAAATCTTTTTTTATAAACTGATGATAATTTTTCAAGTAAACTGATCCTTTCTTCCTTGCTAGTTTCTTTCCAAGTATCAAAGGCATTTTTTGCTGATTTAACAGCTAAATCTGTATCTTCTTTTGAACCTAAAGAAATAACAGCAAACGGGTCTTCATTGCATGGATTAATTACGTCAAAATCATTTTTTTTAATTGGATCAACCCACTGACCATTTATGTAAAATTTTCTTTTATCTAACATTTTTTATCTTAACACATTAATTAAATTTCATATCCTTTTTCCTCAGGTTCATTATCAACCAACTCATCAGGAAAACCATTAGCTCTAAAATTAATATTATTTAAATCCTCCATCCTTTTCACAATCATTGATGACCAAGCTCTAGAGCCATATTTTTTTTGACCATCTTTAAAAATTTCAACGATTTGTGGAGAAATTTCTAAAGGGGCATTTAGTTTTTTTGCAAGATTATCAAATAGACTTGTGTCTTTTAAGACTAAATCCATTGTAAAATTTATATTATAAGATCCATTTAATATAACCTGACTTTCAGTTTCATGCACAAATGAATTACCAGAGGAAATAGCAATCCCTTTATAAGTTTTTGCTAAATCTAAATTAGATTTTTTTGCTACAGTCCAAGCCTCACCTAATGCAACTAAATGTGCAGATGCTAGATAATTTGTAATTACTTTTAATACACTTGCTGTACCAAGCTCACCAGTGTGTAATATTTTTCTACCCATAACAGTTAATGCTGGTAAAATTTTTTCAAATGCTTTTCTTTCTCCACCCACGAATATAGCAATATTACCTGTTGCTGCTCTATGACATCCACCACTCACAGGTCCATCCAAAGGGATAGCTTTTTTTTCTATTACTTTTTTTCCAATTCTTTTTACCTCATTTTCGTCTGTGGTACTCATTTCTAACCAAATTTTATTCTCTGACAGTCCATTTATAATTCCGTCATCAGCCTCCATCACTTCAGCGGATACTTCAGGGGAAGGAAGAGATGTAATTATTAAATCAGTTTTTTCTGCTAATTCTTTTGGTGATTTTGCTACCTTAGCACCTAAGTCTTTAAGAGGATTTGTTAAATTTTCATCTATATCTCTTACTGTAATATCAAAGTTATTTCTTAATAAACTTCCAGCAAGTTTTCCTCCAACATTACCTAAACCAATAAATCCAATTTTCATTTTATTTCCTCTTCCTTTTTGTTTTTTGTAAATATAATTAAAATCACACCAACTATGATTATTGTACCACCTATAAATAATTCTGAAGTTGGTTTTTCACCTAAAAGAAAAATAGCAGCTAATAAACCTGTTGGAGGTATCCCCATAGTTACAATCGGTAGAACTTTATAAAGTGGGTTATTTTTTAAAACATAATAGAAACAACCGTATGTAATTGGTTGCATGATGAAACCAATATAAATAGCAATAATCCAATGATCAAATTTTGCATTTGTTAGATAATTAATTGTATTTCCATCAATTATCGCAGATGACATTACTAATATTGGTCCAGAGAATAATGCTAACCAAGCAACTAACGCTAAAGGATTTATTTCTTTACTTAAAGGTTTAACCATAACTTGTCCAAGAGCCCATACAGCAGATCCTAAAATCGTAAGTCCAATTCCAATAAATTTTCCATCCAAGTTAGGAGATCCAGTTAAAATATAAACACCAACAAATGCGATAGCTATACCAATCAAAGCTCTGATCGTTGGTTTTTCTTTAAGCATAAAGTAAGCAAAAATGACTCCAAACGGAACTTCCATCTGAACCAAAAGAACTGCTGAAGATGCATCAATTAAATCTAAACCAGTATATGTAATGCTATATTGCAATGTATTAGCGACTAATGATGCAGCAAAAATTCTTTTTAAATATCCTCTTGGAATTGGAAACCACCAAATTAATAATGATGCAGCAAATGTAAATCTGATACCCATTAAAAGAATAGGAGGAAAAGATTCAAATGCTGGTTTAGCTATTACAAAACCAAAGCCTAAAAAAATAGGCACCAAGGATGCTACGAAAGTATCTTTTATATTCATACCTATTTTTTTATATTAATGATTATTAAAGAACTTCTGATATATTCACCTTTTAAAATATGAATTCAACAAAAATAGATCCTAAATACATCACCAAATCAAATCCAAGAATTGGACTTATTGCGCTTGCAAGCGATTTTATGATTGAAAGAGATTTTATAAACGTAATTAAAGACAGAGAAGTTGATTTTTTTGTAAATCGTATTGAATGCTACAACCCGCTAACAAAAGAAAATTTGATCAAAATGTCAGACAAAGTAACTGAGGTAACAAAAGATATATTACCTGATCAGGATATCGATTGCGTTGTTTATGGCTGTACCTCTGGAACAATAGCTGCAGGTTATGAGTCTATAGAGAAAAAAGTAAAAGCTGCAAAACCTATGGCAGAGGTGACAACTCCAAGTACCGCTGCAATTAAAGCTTTAAAGAAGTTAAATATAAGTAAGATAAGTCTATTTACACCTTATAGCAAAAAACTTAACGATGAAGTTTTGGAATATTTTAAAAACGAAGGGTTTGAAGTTACTTCAAATTCTTACTTTGATATAGAAGCTGATTACGATATCGGAAAAGTTGATCAGAATTATTTATTTAATGTTCTATCCGAAATAAATTTAAATGGAGCAGAGGCTCTCTTTGTTTCTTGTACTGCTTTACCAGTATTGCCAATTATTGATAAATTAGAGAAAAAGTTAAATACTACAGTTTTATCTAGCAATCAGGCTTTAATTTGGGATACGCTTGTTAAAATAAACAAAAATAATTCCGTCGAAGGATTTGGTAAATTATTTAATGAAAATTAATGTTGTTCACAAAAGAAGAATATAAGCAAAGATTAAAAAAAGTTCAAAAAATGATGCAAGAAAAAGGCATCGAGCTTTTAATTTCACATGACACTAATAATATGAATTACCTGACAGGCTATGATGCTTGGTCTTTTTATTACGCGCAATGTGCTATTGTTCATGTAAATGCAGATGAACCTTTGTGTTTTGTAAGAGCTCAAGATGCAGGTGGAGCGTATATAAAAACTTATTTAAAGGATAAAAATATTTTAGTGTATGACGAAAACTATATTCACACTTGGCCAAAACATCCCTATGATTATTTAGTTGAAATAATTAAAGAGCGAAAGTGGGATAAGCTAAATATAGGTGTTGAAATGGATGCACATTATTTTACTGCATTCTGTTATGAAAAAATAAAACAAGGATTACCTAATGCAAAAATCAAAGATAGCGATCGTTTAGTTAATTGGGCAAGGTTAGTAAAATCAGATGCTGAAATAGGTTTCATGAAATCTGCTGCAAAAATCTCTGAAAAAGGAATGAAAACTGCAATGGAGGTTATTAAACCAGGAGTAAGACAGTGTGATGCAGTAGGGGAAATTCAAAAGACTTTATTTTATGGTACAGAAGAATTTGGAGGAGAATATTCTAGTATTGCAACACTACTTCCAACGGGGAAAGGTACTTCAGCCTCCCATTTAACAGCAACACAAGACAAGTTTGTAGAAGGAGAGGCTACAATTATTGAATTATCTGGAGTTTATAAGAGATATCATGCTCCAATGGCTAGAACAGTTCTGCTAGGAAAACCTAATCAATTAAAGATTGATACAATGAATAAAACTATCGAAGCACTGAATGCTGGAATTAGTGCAATCAAACCTGGAAATACAGCAGATGATGTTGCCCAAGCTTTTTGGAAAATTCTAGATAAATATGGAATAGAAAAAAAATCTCGAACAGGTTATTCAATAGGAATTGGTTATCCTCCAGATTGGGGCGAACACACTCTTAATATTTATAAGGAAGATATGACAGTTTTAGAACCTAATGTTTGCTTTCATATGATAGCAGTGATGCAGTTTGGAGATTGGGGTGTTGAAGCATCTGAGGCTATAAGAGTTACAGAGAATGGATCAGAATTGTTCTGTAATTTTCCAAAAGAGCTTCATATAAAGAGTTAATTAGCTATTGAAATCTATTTACACAAATGTTTTATATTCACCTTTATGTCTAAAAATCCAGAGTTTGTTAAATTCGATAAAGTAGATAAAAGTTATGACGGTAAGGTTCTTGTCGTCAAAGATCTTCAATTAGATATTGCAGAAGGTGAGTTTATTACAATGCTTGGTCCATCTGGTTCAGGTAAAACTACATGTCTAATGATGTTAGCTGGATTTGAAACTCCAACTCACGGTGAAATATTATTAGATGGAAATATAATTTCTAACATTCCTCCGCATAAGAGAGGTATTGGTATGGTTTTCCAAAACTATGCATTGTTTCCACATATGACAGTTTATGAAAATTTAGCTTTTCCATTAAGAGTAAGAAAAGTTGAAAAAGATGAAATAGATAAAAAAGTTGATAAAGCATTATCAATGGTTTCTTTAAATGGTTTTGAAACTAGAATGCCAGCTCAACTTTCAGGTGGTCAGCAACAAAGGGTTGCTGTAGCAAGAGCTTTAGTATTTGACCCAGCAGTTGTTTTGATGGATGAACCTCTAGGAGCGTTAGATAAAAATTTGAGAGAAAGTATGCAATATGAAATTAAACATATTCATGAAAGTATTGGAGTAACAGTTGTATATGTAACTCATGATCAAAGTGAGGCATTAACAATGTCAAATAGAATTGCAGTATTTAATGATGGGAAAGTTCAACAACTTTCAGATCCAGCTGAACTTTATGAGAAACCAGTGAACTCTTTTGTTGCTGAGTTCATAGGTGAAAATAATACCTTTAATGGTGAAGTTGTGGACATCGATAAAGACAAATGCAAAGTTAAATTAGCAAACTCGGAGATACTAGCAAACCCAATATCTGTTAAGTCAAAAGGAGAAAAAACAACTGTATCATTGAGACCTGAAAGAGCTTTAATAAATCCAAGTGAGAAGATGGATAATATGTTTACTGGAAAGATAGAAGAAGTAATCTATCATGGAGATCATACAAGGGTTAGATTAAATCTTTTAGGAAGCTCGGAGTTTATTCTTAAAGTTCCTAACAGTACATCCAATTTAGAACTAAAAGTTAGTCAAGATATAAATATAGGTTGGAATAGTATTGATGCTAGAGCATTAGACCCAAAATAATCCTATTTAAAACACGTACATCTAATACAAGTAACTAATGACAAAATCAGCTGTTGACTTAATCATCCCTATTTGTTGTACTTTTACTTATATAAATTAATTTATATCAACGTTTAAACGGAGGAATAATGAGAAAAATAAGTAAATTATTACTTGCTCTTTCTTTTGTTGTATCTCTAACTTCTTCAGCCTTTGCTGTTACAGTAGCATCATGGGGTGGAGCTTACACAGAGTCTCAAAAGCTTGGGTATGGTGATCCTACTGCTAAAGCACTTGGAATAGAAATCAACTGGGTTGACTATTCTGGTGGTTTATCAGAAATCAAAGCACAAAAAGAAGCGGGTGCTATAACTTGGGATATTATAGACTTATTTGCATTCGATACTATCAACGGATGTGATGAAGGTTTATTTGTTAAATTTGATTTTGACAAAGACTTCCCTGCTGCACCAGATGGAACTCCTGCAAGTGAAGACTTCTTTACAGGAATGCCAAGTGAATGTGCTGTAGGTAACATTTTATATTCTTGGAACTATGCTTATAATAAAAACAATGTTAAAGGCACACCAAAAACTATTAAAGATTTCTTTAATACTAAAAAGTTCCCAGGAAAAAGAGCTATCTATAACAGTGCTTTAACTAATTTAGAAATCGCTTTAGCTGCAGATGGAGTTAAATTAGGTGACGGTGGAACTAGAGTTTATAGAAAACTTCTAGAAGATGGCGGAATCGACAGAGCGATGAATAAAATCAAAGCATTATGTACAGATCCAAATGGTGGATGTGTATTCTGGTCAGCAGGTGCTCAACCACCAGAACTTTTGATGAGTGGTGAAGTTGTAATGGCAACTGGTTGGAACGGAAGATTTTTTAATGCAATAGTTGGTGAAGGTGCACCACTTGTACAGGTATGGGATGGTCAAGGTCTTGACTACGAATATTTTGCACTTGTTAAGGGTGGACCAGATGAAGCAAATGCTAAAAAGGCTTTAGCTATGATGACTAATACAGAAATGTTAGCTGGTAGCGCGAAGTACATTGCATACGCTCCATGGAGAAAATCATCTCTTGATGTAATTACTGCTGGTGAGCCATGGTATAAAGATGGTAAAACTGAAATGATGCCACAAATGCCAACAGCTCCTTCAAACACTAAGAATTACTTCTTAGTAGACCCATTCTTCTGGGCTGATAACAATACTGAGATCAGTGAGAAGTGGGAAGCAATGAAAGCAGGACTATAATTTCAGTTTTAAACACTGAATTTATATAATATATTTAGGGCGGTTATTGTTAACCGCCCTATTTTTTTATGAGCTCTGAAACAAAACAAATTTTAACAACTGACGGTATTCCTTTAGAAGTCAGTTTAAAAAAAGCAGAAAAGAAGAATAAAATTAAAGCATTTCTTCTTGTAGCTCCACTACTGTTATTTTTAGTCATCACTTATATTTTTCCAATAGGTGATATGTTTATGAGAAGTGTTGATGATAAAATGATTACCAACATGCTTCCTAAAACTTTCAAAGCTATGGAAAAATGGGAAAATTTAGAAGAGCTACCTCCAGAGGAGGTTTATCGGAGTTTTTATGAAGACTATAAGTTACTTGCTGAAAATCAACAGCATGGAAAATTAGGACAAAGATTAAATAAAGAAAAAAATGGTTTTAATACAATTACCAAAAAGCTTTTTAGACAAATTAAAAGAAAAAAAATTGATGAAAGTGTTAGTATAAAAGAACAAATTAATAAACTTCATAAAAGATGGAGAAATGTTGAATACTGGCTAGCAATTAAAAGAACAGCTCCTCCGTATACTATGGCAAAGTATTTAAAGGGAATGGATATGTATTTTGCTGCAGATGGAAGTATTACTCAGGTAGAAGAGGATAGAAGAATTCATAGAATTTTATGGCTTAGAACTTTAGAAATAGCCTTTTTTGTTACACTTTTTAGCTTTTTTATGGGTTATCCAATAGCCCATTTACTGGCAACTCTTCCTATGAAGTACAGCAATTTATTGATGATTTGTGTATTACTCCCATTCTGGACATCTTTGCTTGTCAGGACTGCAAGTTGGATGATTTTGTTGCAGCAGCAAGGACTGGTAAATGATTTTTTTGTAATGATTGGTTTGGTTGGAGACGATAACCGGCCAGAGATGATGTACAATAAAGTTGGAACTTACGTTGCGATGACACAAATATTATTACCTTTTATGGTTCTACCTTTATACAGTGTCATGAAAACAATATCACCAAGTTTAATGAGAGCAGGAAAATCATTAGGTGGAACACCTTTCGTTGCTTTTTGGAAAGTTTACTTTCCTTTAACAATTCCAGGAATAGGAGCTGGATGTTTATTAGTTTTTATTTTAGCGATAGGATACTATATAACCCCAGCTTTAGTTGGCGGAGCATCAGGAACTTTAATAAGTAATCAAATTGCATTTCATATGAAGACAACTCTTGATTGGAGTTTTGCATCAGCAATGGGATTAATGCTTTTAACAGGAGTTTTGGTTATTTATTGGATTTATAATAAATTGGTTGGAGTTGATAACATTAAATTAGGATAATTATGGCATTACCAAGTTATACAGAAACTAGATATAGAATTTGGCATTATATTTATCTAACGATTTGTACCTTTGTTTTTTTCTTTTTGATTGCACCTCTATTTGTAATTTTTCCTTTGTCGTTTAATGCAGAAGAATTTTTAGTTTTTTCTGAAGGAATGAAAAATCTTGATCCAGATGCATTTTCTCTAAGATGGTATAAAGATATGATTTATGGAACAAAAAATCCTTGGGGTCTAGCTGCAAAAAATAGTTTTATAATAGCAATATTTGCAACTATTGGATCAATTATTTTAGGTACACTTGCTGCTTTAGGATTAAGCAGCAGACATATGCCCTATAAAGGACTAATAATGGCAACTTTAATATCACCAATGATTGTTCCTTTAATTATTTCAGGTGTTGCAATTTTCTTTTTTATGGCGAAAGCTGGTTTGGCAGCAACTCATACAGGAATAGTATTAGCTCATATAATACTTGGAACACCATTTGTAGTTATAACAGTAACAGCTACGCTTTCTGGTTTTGATCATAGTGTTACGAGAGCAGCTGCAAGTTTAGGCAGCAACCCAGTTAATACATTTATGAAGATAACACTCCCTTTAATATTACCTGGAGTAATATCTGGAGGGCTGTTTGCATTTGTAACATCTTTTGATGAAGTTGTAGTTGTACTATTCTTAGCAGGTTTAGAAAATACAACTATTCCAATACAGATGTGGACTGGTTTGAGAGAACAACTAAGTCCTACAATTCTTGCTGTTGCAACTTGTTTAATCCTTTTATCTACCTTGATACTAATTAGTGCAGAATTATTAAGAAGAAGATCTGAAAGATTAAGAGGAATAAATAGATAATTTACCCGAATAATTTATTCATATATAGAGTTCTTTATGGAAATTAAAAAAGTTGTAGTTATTGGATCTGGTACAATGGGAAGTGGTATAGCTGCACATTTATGTAATGCAGGTGTCCCAGTAACTCTTCTAGATTTAACAACAGAAATCAGTGAAAAAGCTAGAGAAAGAATTTATAAATCTAGACCTCCTTTGCTAATAGATAAAAGTAAAATTAACAATATTAATGTTGGAAATATTGAAGAAAATTTTGACGTAGTAAAAGATGCTGATTGGGTGGTAGAGGCAGTAGTAGAAAGAATCGATATTAAACATAATATTTATGAGAAGATATTTAAGAATAGAAAAAAAGGCGCAATTGTTTCATCAAATACATCGTCAATTCCAATTAAAGTTCTATCAGAAAAACTAAATGACGAAGAAAAAAAAGATTTTTGCATCACTCACTTTTTTAATCCTGTCAGATACATGGGGTTGTTGGAAATTGTTAAAAACGAAAATAATGACTTGAATAAAATTAATTCATTAAAGAAATTTTGTGAAGTAGAGCTTGGTAAAGGAGCTATAATTTGTAATGATACTCCAGGTTTTTTAGGTAATAGAATTGGCGTTTATGCAATGCAAGTTGCTATGACTGAAGCATTCAAAATGAAACTTTCAATAGAAGAAGCGGATGCAGTTTTTGGTAGACCAATGGGCATACCTAAAACAGGAGTATTTGGATTGTATGATCTAATTGGAATAGATCTGATGGCTGATGTATTAAAAAGCTTTATAAAGGAACTTTCAGATAAAGATGAATTTCAAATTGTTGCAAAAGAAATTCCATTAGTAAAAAAATTAATTGAGACAGGCTACACTGGCCGTAAAGGAAAAGGTGGCTTTTATAGAATGAATAAAAGTGGAGATCAAAAAATTTTAGAAGCAATTAATTTAGAAACAGGAGAGTATTCAGCAACAAAAAAAATAGATTTAGGAATTGAGACTGTTGATATCAACAATTTAATTGATCGAAAAGATAAGTTTGGTGAGTATGCTTGGATTGTAATTTCAAAAATAATTAAATATGCATCTTCACTTGTTCCAGGAATTACTGATAAGTTTAATGATATTGATGAAGCTATGAGACTAGGTTTTAATTGGGCAATGGGTCCTTTTGAAATGTTGAGATCTATAGGGGTAAAGAATTTCTTTGAAAGAATTGATAACTTTGAAAATAATAAATTTTTAGAAAATTTATCAAAAACAAAAAATGAAAACTTTTATGGAGAAAGACAAATTTATACAGATATTCAAACTTTAGGAAAAATAAGACCATCAGCAATTAAAGTAGATAAAAATAATTCTGCTGAAATTCATAGATTTAAAGATTTTAATATTGTTGAGTTTACGACAAAAGCTTGTGCATTAGATTATGACTCAATGGATGCACTGAAAAATGCAACTGACAAACCTTTAATAGTAATTAATGAAAGCATGCAATTTTCAGCAGGTGTGAATTTAAGTTATACTATGAATTTTGCCGACAAAGGTGATTTTAAATCAATTGAAAAATTTATTAAATATTTTCAAGATACTTGCAAAACTTTAAAATACTCTAAGTACCCAGTTGTGTCAGCGCCTTCTGGACTTACACTTGGAGGAGGCTTTGAGGTTTTAGTTCAAAGCAATTTTGTTGCCTCACACACAAATTTAGTTATTGGATTAGTTGAAACTATTGTTGGATTAGTTCCAGCAGGCGGAGGATGTAAAGAAATGTTGTGGAGATGGTCACAAACAGAGGAAGCAAAAGCAGATCCAGATTATGCCCCACTAAAAGTTTTTGATATTATTGGTTATGCTAAAACAGCAACATCTCCAATAGAGGCTGAGCCATTAAAGTATTTAAGACCAGAAGATAAAAAAGTAATGAACAGAAATAGCCTTTTTGAGGAATCTAAAAAATTAATTAATCATAATACAGATTTTGTTCCTCCAGAAGAATGTAAATTTAAGCTTTCTGGAAAGCCGTTGAAAGATAAAATGATTAAGGTTTTAGAGAAATTATACAACGAAAAGGTAATTTTAGACCATGGTATGCATGTTGGAAGTGAGCTTGCAAACGTTTTAAGTGGTGGAGACACTACTATTGAAAAAGTATTGTCTGAGGATGATCTGTATAAACTAGAACTAGATTCTTTTATGAGATTGATAGAAACAAAACAAACTCAAGAAAGAATTAAACATACATTATCTACAGGTAAACCTTTAGTTAATTAGAATTAAACATTCTAAAGGTTTTAATATAATCAGGTCTTAAAACATAAATTGCCTTATTACCTGTTTTAATTTTAGTTAATATATCTAAACCATAAACCACTTTACCAATTGGAGTATATTCACCCTGATAAATTGGAATTTCTTTTAATGTAATAAAGAATTCACTATCTTCTGTATCAAATTCTGTTGATCTAGCAAAACCAACGCTCCCCTCTGTAAATTTAAAATCGTTACTCAGTTCTGATTTTAACAATCCTAGTCCAGACTTTCCGCTACCAATTTTGGAATAATCTAAATTATTTATATTTCCATACTCAATATCTCCAGCTTGTACAAAAGTATTTTCTGAAACTTTATAAAAAGCAGAACCATCATACATTTTTTGTTCAATTAAAATTTTAAATCTTTCTACCGCTTTTGGAGAAATATCTGGATAAAGTTCAATTATTACATTTCCACACTCAACATTCATTACTGCAATATTATTTGGTTCATTAAAATTAAGTTTACTTAAATTATTTTTTCCAACAAATAGACATTTATTTTTTAATAAAAAAAAAGATGTAAAAGCAAAAATTGAAAGACTAATTAAAAATATAAATAAAATTTTTTCTGATTTTGAGGCTTTAATAGTTTTAATCATAAAATATTTTTATCTATTTTAGCTAAGTTTAATTTTATAAAATTCACTTTGTTATTTAGGATTTTGTCACTATTAATTTTATCTTCAATTGTTTCTTTATCAGTCATTAAAAATGAAAAAATTTCAGCCATATCCTCAGATGGGATAGATTTAGAATATTCTGTTAAAAAACCATCAGTTTTTTCATATAGATCTAAATTTAATCTATCAGAACAAGTTGAACATTCAGCATAGTTAAATGATTTTTGATTAAAAGAAGAAAATTTATCTTCATCGAAATATTCAATGTGAGTATTTTGTATCATATGAAAAATTTCATGGTGCATCATTCTTTCAAAATATTTTTTATTAAAATTAATATCTAAAATTAATGTCCTGTTTTTATTATCAGGTATTCCCCCAGTATTAATTTCAGAGATGAATAAATTTTCACAAAATACAATATATTTTAATTTTATCTTATTAAGAAAATTAGAATTATATCGATTAAGATTTTTTTCAATTAAAGGAAATTTTGTATTTAAATTATTTATATCAACTTTGTCACAAGTAATGTTCTTATTTGCACCAATTTTAAAATTACCTTTAGCGCTTAAATAACGAATATTATTGTCGTTTTTTAATTTATAAATTTCTAAATTAGGAATTTTTATCAGATTATAAATTTCATCAGCATTTACATGCGAAATATGAAAAATAAGAATAAATAAAAATAAAATTTTCATTAAATTATTATAGACGAATTAGATTAGATAATATTATCTTAGATTATTAAAAAATGAAAAAAGAAAGAAACAAAAATCCAATTCAACCAGTTAGTGGAACTAAAGTTCCAAGATTTGCTGGCCCAAGCACTTTTGCAAGACTTCCCGAACTAAGAGATGTGGAAAGTTGTGACGTTGCAATTGTTGGAATTCCATTTGATGCTGGCACAAGTTATCGACCCGGAGCAAGATTTGGTCCACAAAGCATCAGGCAAGCATCTAGACATTTGAGAACTAATTATCATCCTAATTATGATGTTGAGCCTTTTAAAATCCAACAAGTAGCTGATGCTGGTGATATTGCTTGCAATCCATTTAGTATTGATGAAGCAATCAAACAAATAGAAGTAGGCGCAACAGATTTACTAAATAAGGTTGGAGGAATTATAAGTTTAGGTGGAGATCATACTATTGCAGTTCCACTGTTAAGAGCAATCAATAAAAAAAATAAGGGTCCTGTATCTTTAGTTCATTTTGATGCCCACTTAGATACTTGGGATACATATTTTGGTGCACCTTATACTCATGGAACTCCATTCAGAAGAGCAAGAGAAGAAGGTTTATTTTTAGATGATGCTTCTATGCATGTTGGAATTCGTGGACCACTTTATAGTAGAGATGATATTAAAAATGATGAAAGTTTTGGATTTAAAATAATTCATTGTGATGAGTTTCAAACAGAAGGAACCGATAAAATAGCAGAAAGAATTAGAAAAAGAGTGGGAGACAATCCTCTATACTTATCAATTGATATTGATGTTTTAGACCCTGCATTTGCTCCAGGTACTGGTACACCAGAAATTGCAGGGATGACTACAAGAGAAATGGTAAATGTTTTAAGAGGTTTGTCTGGATTAAATTTAGTTTCAGCAGACGTTGTTGAGGTTTCTCCAGCATATGATCATGCAGAAGTAACTTCTTTAGCAGCAGCAACTATTGTTTATGAATTAACTAATTTATTTGCAAAAACATAAAGAAAGGATAACGTCAAAACATGTTAGACAAAAAAAATTTTTATATTAATGGATCCTGGGTTAAGCCAAATAGTTCTGAGGAAATTAAAGTAATTGATCCTGCTACAGAAGAAAATTGTGCATTAATTACTTTAGGGAACAAAGCTGATGTTGATATTGCTGTTAATGCAGCTAAAGATGCCTATGAGTCTTGGGCCTTCTCCTCTAAGGAAGAAAGGATTGGATTATTAGAAAAACTTTATGAAAATTATAAGAAAAGATGGGCAGATATTGCCGAAGCTATAACTCTTGAGATGGGTGCTCCAAAAGATTTTGCAACAAAATTACAAGCTGGCACAGGAGCAAGTCATATCAAATCATTTATTAAATATTTAAAAAATTTTGAATTTGAAAAACCGTTAGGAGATCATGCTCCTAACCAAAGGTTGATTTATGAACCAAAAGGTGTTTGTGCATTAATAACACCATGGAATTGGCCAATGAACCAAGTTTGTTTAAAAGTAATGCCAGCAATAGCTTCAGGTTGTACGATGGTTTTAAAGCCATCAGAATTAGCTCCACTTTCATCTATGATACTTGCTGAAATTATTGACGAAGTAAAGTTTCCAAAAGGTGTATTTAATTTAGTTAATGGAGATGGAGCAACAACAGGTGATGCTCTTACAAGTCATCCAGATATTAATATGATTTCTTTTACGGGATCAACAAGAGCAGGAGCTTTGATTTCACAAAATGCTGCTAAAGATTTTAAAAGAGTAAGCTTAGAATTAGGTGGTAAAGGAGCAAATATAATTTTTAAAGATGCTGATCCAGAGGCTATTGAAAGAGGTGCTTTAAGATGTTTTAGAAATTCTGGACAATCTTGTAATGCGCCAACAAGAATGTTAGTTGAAAAATCAATGTATGAAGAGGCTATTGAGAGATTAAAAAAATATACTGAAAGTTTTGAGGTTGGTGACCCTAAAAAAGAAGGAGAACATATAGGTCCAGTTATTTCAGAAACTCAATACAATAAAATACAAACTTTAATTCAAAAAGGAATAGATGAAGGTGCAAAATTAGTTGCTGGAGGAACAGGTAAACCTGATGGATTAGACAAAGGTTACTTTGTTAAACCAACTGTTTTTGCGGACGTAAATAATAATATGGAAGTTGCAAGAACAGAAATTTTTGGACCCGTTTTATCTGTTATCCCATTTGAAACAGAAGAAGAGGCAATAACAATTGCAAATGATACTGCTTATGGATTAACAAATTATATCCAAACTCAAGATTCTGAAAAAGTACAAAGAGTTGCGAGAAAATTAAGATCTGGAATGGTTGATGTAAATGGAGCAGGTATTGCAGTTGATGCACCATTTGGTGGCTTTAAACATTCAGGAATAGGTCGAGAAGCAGGTGAACATGGTTTAGAGGAGTTTTTAGAAGTAAAAGCAGTAGGTGGTTGGAGTTAATTTACCGATTTATCTTTTACGCCTTCTAAAAATTTAAGACATTTTTTCATTTCATTTAATTCTATAAACTCATCAATTTTGTGAGCTTGTTCTATGGATCCAGGTCCACAAACAACTGTACTGATACCTAATTCTTGAAATAAACCAGCCTCAGTACCAAAAGAAACTACTTCTCTAGAATTATCACCAGTTATATTTGATACAAATTCACATGCTTCAGACTCATCCAATCTGTTAAAACCAACAACTTCACCTATCACTTCTTTTTTAATATAAGAATCTGGAAATACTTTTTTCATTTCTGGTAAGAGTACATCGTTTGCATATTTATCAATTTCATTCGTAACAAATTCCCCATCTTCTTTAACAACTGGTCTTGTTTCCCATTCAACACTACATTTATCTGCAATGACATTATGGGCAATACCACCCTTAATTCCCCCAATTGATAAAGTTGAATGTGGAGGATCAAAAATACTATCTTTTTGAACTCTTTTTTTTAATTCTTCTCTAATTTCTAAAAGTTTTCCAACATATCTAGTAGCATATTCAGCTGCATTTACTCCTAAATGTGGTTTAGAACTATGTCCTGCAAGTCCTCCAAAGTGAACTGTGTATTCATTCATACCTTTGTGGGCATCAATAATTTTCATTTTAGTTGGTTCACCAATTATACAAATTCCATTTTTGATATTTCTTTTTTTCAATTCCTCTATTAATAAAGGAGCTCCAATACATGCAGTCTCTTCATCAAATGTGTAACAGAAATGTAAGTCTCTATCTAAATTACTTTCTTTGAAGATAGGTGCATAAGCAAGTGTACATGCAATAAATCCTTTCATATCACATGAACCTCTTCCATATAATTTATCATTTTTAATAGTTGCAACGAATGGATCACTGCTCCAACCTTTAGACACTGGGACCACATCAGTGTGTCCAGATAATATGATAGGTTTTTTTGTGCTTTGATTTTTTGCTTTTAAAGTTCCAAAAAGATTAACTCTTTTTTTATCATCATCATAAACTTTGAAAGTATCTATACCTATGTTCTTTAAAATTTTTTCACAATAATCAATTAAATTACTGTTATCTTGACCTGAGATAGTTTTAAATGCGATTAAGTCAGTTAAAATCTTGATTGATTTTTCATATAAATTGTTATCTATACTCATAAACTTAAAACACTATATTATATTATGATTAAAGAGCAAATTACCTATAATGATTTTGATAAAGTAGATATTAGAATTGGTACTGTAATTTCTGTTAAAAAAAATGAAAAAGCGAGAAAGCCATCTTTAGTGGTTGAAGTTGATTTTGGAAGCGATATTGGCATTAAACAATCTTCAGCTCAAATTACTCATTATTATAATGAGGAGAATTTAAAAGGAAAACAAGTTATTGCTGTTTGTAATTTTCCTGAAAAAAATATTGCTGGAATAGTTTCTCAAGTATTAGTTTTAGGAGCAATTGATGCCGATGGTAAGGTTACACTTGTTCATCCCTCTCAAAAAGCAGAAAATGGATTACCGATCGCTTAGTAATGCATCCTGAAATTCTCTCTATAACTTTATTTGGAATAGTTGCTGCATTTACTCCTGGACCAAATAATTTCGTTGCTTTCTATTCTGGTTTTAATTTTGGTATTTTTAGAACACTGCCACATATAATTGGTGTAACTTTAGGATTTCCATTTTTGTTATTATGTTTAGCTCTAGGTTTGATAAATATTTTTAAACTTTATCCTTTAATTCAAGAGGTATTGAAATATTTAGGAACTCTATTTTTAATTTATTTAGCGTACAAAATTTCTTTTTCAGGACCTTCTGATCAGGAAAATAAAAACAAAAATCCAATTAAGTTTCATGAAACTTTTATTTTTCAATTCTTAAATCCTAAAGGCGTTATTGCATCAATTATTCTTGTTTCAACTTATATTAATCCAGGAGAAACCTTTGTAAGTTATACGACTCAAATTATCATTATGGCCTTAATTGTTTCAGTGACCAGTATAACTCTGTGGACCTTCTTAGGTAAATTTTTTAGGAAATTTGCGACAAATCAGAAATTTATTAATTACTTTAATTATGCTATGTCACTGCTTCTTTTAACAAGCATAATAACTTTTTATTTATAATATGACCCCAGGAAACAAAAATTCTTATAAATCACTAAAAAAAATCACAGTCAATGACAAGGAGTATAATTATTACTCATTAAATGAAGCAGAAAAAAATGGACTTGAAGGAATAGATAAACTTCCAAAATCTCTTAAAGTTTTACTAGAAAATTTATTAAGATACGAAGACGACTTAAGTGTAACAAAATCTCAAATAGAGGCGATTAAAAACTGGCTAAAGACAAAAAAATCTAAAACTGAAATTGCATATAGACCAGCAAGAGTTTTACTTCAAGATTATACAGGAATACCTGCGGTTGCAGATTTAGCTGCAATGAGAGAAGCAGTTAAAGAAAAAAATAAAGATCCAAATACAATAAATCCACTGTCTGCAGTTGATCTTGTAATTGATCACTCAGTGCAAGTCGACCAATCTGCAAAAGCAAATTCTTTTGAAAAAAATGTCGATATAGAATTTGAAAGAAATGGTGAGAGATATTCTTTTTTAAAATGGGGACAGCAGGCATTTGATAATTTTAGAATAGTTCCACCAGGAACAGGAATTTGTCACCAAGTAAATCTGGAATATTTGTCAAAAGTTGTTTGGTCAGAAGAATTTAAAGGTGAAAAATATCTTTTTCCAGATACTTTAGTTGGAACTGATAGTCATACAACAATGGTAAATGGTTTATCTGTTTTAGGATGGGGTGTTGGAGGAATTGAAGCTGAAGCAGGAATGTTAGGTCAACCAATTTCCATGTTAATACCAGAAGTCATCGGTTTTGAAATGAAGAATAAAATGCCAGAAGGAACTACTGCAACTGATTTAGTATTAACTGTTGTTAAAATGTTAAGAGATAAAGGAGTGGTTGGAAAGTTTGTTGAGTTTTATGGAGAGGGTTTAAAAAATTTAACACTAGCGGATAGAGCAACAATTGCAAACATGGCACCAGAATATGGTGCTACTTGTGGTTTTTTTCCTATCGATGAAGAAACATTAAAGTATTTGAAATTTTCTGGAAGAGATCAACAAACTGTTGATATCGTAGAAAATTATGCCAAGGAACAAGGTTTATGGGCGAGTAACGAAATAGAATTTACTGACATTATATCTTTAGATATGTCCACAGTCGTACCAACTATTTCAGGACCTAAAAGACCTCAAGACAAAGTACTGTTGACAGATGCACCTAGTTCGTTTCAAAAAGTATTGCAGGAAGCTACAAATAAAAATGAAAAGTCAATTTCGAAAGTATCAAATACAGATTACGAAATTAAAGATGGCTCAATATTAATTGCTGCAATAACTTCTTGTACTAACACTTCTAATCCAAATGTTCTAATCGGGGCTGGACTATTAGCAAAAAAAGCTATTGAAAAAGGTTTGCAGGTTAAACCCTGGGTAAAAACTTCTTTAGCACCTGGATCACAAGTAGTTACAGACTATTTGTCAAAAGCTGGATTAAACACTTATTTAGATCAGCTTGGCTTTAATTTAGTTGGGTATGGCTGTACTACTTGCATTGGTAATTCAGGACCACTTCTAGAAAATATTGTAGAAGCTATCCAAAAAGAAAATATTTATGCTGTTTCAGTTTTATCTGGAAATAGAAATTTTGAGGGAAGAATTTCTCCACATATAAAAGCTAACTATTTGGCTTCACCTCCACTTGTTGTTGCATACGCAATAGCTGGGCATATGGAAGTTGATTTGTACAAAGATCCATTGGGAAAAGATAAAGAGGGAAAAGATGTATTTTTAAAAGATATTTGGCCTTCAAATAAAGAGATAGAAGAAACTTTAAAAGATTCACTTAATGCTGACATGTTTATACAAAGATACTCAAATGTTTCAGAGGGCCCAACTCAATGGCAAAAGATTAAAACTGATAAAAGCAGCATCTATAATTGGGATGAGGGATCAACATATGTAAAAAAACCTCCGTTTTTTGACTCGTTACCAGATAAACCAGAGGGATTTAAAGAAATTAAGGATGCAAGACCATTATTAATTTTAGGTGATATGGTTACTACTGACCATATATCGCCAGCTGGTAGTATTCAAAAAGATAGTCCAACTGGTGAATATTTCATGGAACACCAAATTTTACCTAAAGATTATAATTCATATGGTTCAAGAAGAGGTAACCATGAAGTTATGATGCGAGGAACTTTTGCAAATATAAGAATTAGAAACGAAATGGCTCCAGGTACAGAAGGTGGTTTTACAAAGTTATACCCAGAAGAAAAAGTTCTTCCTGTCTATGATGCAGTTGTTGAATATAAAAAAAGAGGAACAGATTTGGTTGTAATTGGTGGAAAAGAGTATGGAACCGGATCATCTAGAGATTGGGCAGCTAAAGGAACAAAATTACTTGGTATAAAAGCAGTAATCGCAGAGAGTTTTGAGAGAATTCACCGATCTAATTTGATTGGAATGGGAATATTACCGTTACAATTTATCGAAGATGTTAATAGAAAAAATCTAAAATTAATTGGTTCTGAATTAATTAGTATTCTCAATATAGAAAAGGGCGTTAAACCCTCAGATGAAGTGACAGTTGAAATTAAATATGCTTCTGGGGAAATAAAGAAAATTAAAACTTTATGCAGAATTGATACAAAAAATGAATTAGAGTATTATAAGAATGGAGGTATTCTACAGTACGTTTTAAGGAATATGATTTAGTTATGGACGAAGATTTATCAATTATAAATACGAATACTAGAAATGAAAAAATTAAGAATTTTTTTGTAAAAAATAAAAATAAAATTGTTTCAGGTATAATTATTTTAATAATTATTATAATAGGTGTTTTCACTTATGATAAATATTTAATTAATAAAAAAAAAGATATCTCAGATAGTTATAATTCAATAATTATCGATTATTCTGAAAAAACAAAAGAAAAAACAGCTAGCAGTCTGATTGAAATAATAAACAAGAAAGATCCAACTTATTCACCTTTATCTCTTTATTTCATCATTGATAATAATCTTGAAAGTGATCAGTCCAAAATCAATTCATTATTTGATATATTGATAAACGATACTTCATTAGACAGTGAGATTAAAAACTTAATTATATACAAGAAGGCACTCTACAATGCAGATAACGCTCAAGAGGGTGACCTTTTAAATATGTTAAATCCGCTGATCAATTCTAAAAGTGTCTGGAAATCACATTCTTTATATTTAATGGCAGAATATTTTTATGCAAATAATCAAAAACAAAAAGCTAAAGAATTTTTCAACCAAATAATAGCTTTAGAAAATTCAAATCCAGATATAAGGCTTCAAGCAGAGAAAAGATTAAACAGAGATTTGAGTGAATAAGTTTATTTTTAGTTTAATTGTATTAATCTTTTTAAATAATTGCTCATTTAATCAAAATTCTAAAATTTGGAAAAATAAAGATAATGGAATAGAAACAAGCAAGAATACAAAAAAGTTTTTTGATGAAAAAGAGAAAGTTGTCTCAGAACATAATCAAGGATTAAAATTTAATTTAAATCAAATAAAAAATAACAATAAAATTCTTGATAATAAAAATAATTTTGGATCTCAGAATTATAAAGGCCAATTAAATAAAATTGGAAATTATAAATTCTCTAAAATAGGGGATATAAATAAATTAGACCTAAAACCTATTTTTTTAGAAGAGGGTATAATTTTCTTTGATAAAAAAGGTACTATTATTAAGTATGATAAAAACCAAAAAGTTATTTGGAAAAAAAATTATTATTCTAAATCAGAAAAAAAATTATTACCAAAATTAAATTTTCTACTTGATGAGGGCAATATAATAATTACAGATAATTTAGCAAAACTGTATTCTATAAAATTAAGTAATGGAGAATTAAATTGGTCAAAATATAATTCATACTCATTCAACTCAAGAATTAAAAAAAATAAAGATAAATTTTTTTCTGTAGATTATAAAAATATTCTTCGGTGCTATGAAATTAAAGATGGTTCGGAATGCTGGAATTTTGCAACAGAAGATTCTTTTACAGTTTCAAATGCAAAATATTCTTTAATTATTTTAAATAATAGTATTATTTTTAGTAATTCGTTAGGCGATATTACTGCTGTTGATATTGATACAGGTTTAATTGTATGGCAATTACCAACTCAAAACTCAGCTATAATTAATGAAGCTTACAATTTTAAGGTTTCTAAAATTGTATCAGATGGTGATTCTGTTTTTTTTTCTAACAATAAAAATGAATTTTACTCTATTGATGGAATAACAGGAAATGTTAATTGGATAAATAAAATTAATTCTATTTTAACACCAATATTAATTGAAAATTTAATATTTACAGTTTCAAATGAGGGATATTTGTTTGTAATAGAAAAAAAAAATGGAAACATAATTAGAGTTACAGACTTATTTAAAAACTATAAAACAAAAAAGAGAGAGAATATTTATCCAATTGGTTTTGTAATAGGTAATAAGAATTTATATTTAACTAATTCAGATGGAAAAATGATTGTAGTTGGTATTGAGGACGGGAAAATAATTAAAATTGAGAAAGTTTCTGGTGGATTAGTTTCTGAACCGTTTATATTTAACAATAATTTATATGTAATAAGAAATGGTTCAATTTTACAATATAACTAAACATGTTCCTAAAATTTTTAGAAAAAATTGGCAGAAAAAAAGTTGTATTAGATAGAGGACCTTCACATCCTAAATTTGAAGAAGCAAAACCATGGATGAATAGATACTATGTTTTGATGAGGCATAGACCTAAATGGTTTCCGTTTAATATATTAATTCATGAGATGCTAGCAGATGACCATGGAGAAGGAGTTCATAATCACACATTTCCTTATATTACGATAATTTTAAGAGGTGGTTATTGGGAGACATTAAGCACTGGCAAGTTTTGGCGTCCACCAGGGTATATTGGTTTTAGATCAGCAAATAATTTGCATCGAGTAGATTTGGAACCAGGAACCAAACCATTAACTTTATTTATCTCAGGTCCATTTGGGCTAAGGAAAGGACCAAGATCAGAGTATGGTATTGACTTTAAAACTAAAAAAAATTGATGCCAAAAAAATTTGAAAAAGAATTCATATCTTATTGTGAAATTCAAAATTTAGAAGTTAATCCTAATCAAATCAAAGTTATTAAAAAATTAGAAGATTATCATAATAGTAATTATAAATCATTTTTTTCAAAATTATTTTCCAAACAAAAAACTAAAAAAGGATTTTATTTATATGGTGGTGTAGGGGTTGGTAAAACAATGATTTTAAACTTCTTTTATGATCATCTTGAAGAAAAAAAATTAAAAAAACATTTTAATGAATTTATGTTAGGTTTTCATGATTTTGTCCATGAGCAAAAAGAAAAAAATGAAGAAAATGTAATCAATCAATTTGTCAAAAATTTAAAGTCAAAAGCTTCATTTGTTTATTTCGATGAGTTCCAAGTAACAAACATTGTTGATGCAATGATTTTAGGAAAACTATTTGAACAAATATTTAAAGAAGATATTAAAATTATTCTTACTTCAAACACTAAAATTTCAGAACTTTATAAAGAAGGTCTTCAACGGGAACAATTTATACCTTTTATAAAAATAATGGAAGATCAATCCATCGAGTATGAATTAAAAATTGAGGATGATTATAGAAAATCTAATGATAATCAAAAACAAAGATATTTTTTTCCACTTAATCAAGAAACCAATTTTAAGATTAATAAATTTTTTAGAACTATAACAAAGGATAAAAAACAATCTTCAATAAAAATTAATGTAAAGGGAAGAGAATTTAAATTAGAAAACTTTTATGAGGGAATTGTTAGATGTGACTTTAATCAACTTTGTGATCAAAATTTAGGAGCGGAAGACTATTTAGAAATAGTTAAAAACTGTAAATTTATGGTAATAGATCAAATACCTCAATTTAATGATGTAAATTCAAATCAACAACAACGTTTTATCACTTTGTTAGATGTAATTTATGATAAAAATATTTCATTAGCAGTTACAGCTGATATAAATTTAGATCAATTTACCTCTTCAAGATTATTAGAAAAACCATTTAAACGAACCATTAGTCGTTTGTATGAGCTTACATCGAAGGAGTATAATTGATGAAACAAGAATTTTACAATCTTCATATTAAGACCAATGGTCAAAAGTTATATGAATTTACTAATGATACAATTCATTGGATTGGTCAAAATAACTTTAAAAATGGTATTCTTAATTTAAGCATTCAGCACACAAGCGCTTCATTAATTGTTCAAGAAAATGCAGATCCAGATGTACAAACAGATTTAATAAATTATTTTGATAAATTAGCTCCTATGGATAACAAACTATATGTTCATACTACGGAGGGAAAAGATGATATGCCTGCACATATTAAATCTGCATTAACAAATAATCAAATTTCTCTAAGTGTGAAAGATAGTGAATTGCTGCTTGGAACTTGGCAGGGCATATATTTATTTGAACACAGATTAGAGGCTCAAAAAAGAACTATAATTCATCATTTTATTGGAGAATAAAATTAAATTTATTTTTTCTTCAAAGATTGAAACGCTTCAAGAGCTGCAGCTCTAGCTTTTTCATGAACAACAATAGGACCCGGGTAATCTTTGCCAATAATTGTTTTTATAGCTTCTTGATACTTTAATTCCATTTCCCATGGTTTATGAATAAATTTATTTGGAACATTTTTAAGTTCAGGAACCCATTTTTTTACATAAATTCCTTCCTTATCAAATTTTTCACCCTGAAGTATTGGGTTGAATATTCTAAAGTAGGGTGCTGCATCTGCACCACAACCAGCAACCCATTGCCATTGAGCAACATTATTTGCTTTGTTAAAATCTAGTAGACAATTTCTAAAATGCTTTTCACCTTCAGTCCAATTAATTCTCAAATGTTTGACTAAAAACGAGCCAACAACCATTCTTATTCTGTTATGCATCCATCCAGTTTCATATAATTCTCTCATACCAGCATCGACAATAGGATAACCGGTCATTCCTTTTTTCCATGCTTTTAAGAATTTCTCATTTTTTGCCCAAGGGAATTTATCAAATTCTTTTCTAAAATTTCCTTTTAAGAATTCTGGGAAATAATTAATTAAACTATGTGAAAACTCTCTCCAACCAAGTTCATTAATATATTTTCTATAACCAATTCCTTTTGATTTAATTTCAGAACATTTTTTCCAAATACTGTCTACATGAATTTGGCCATGTTTGATGTAGGGAGATAATTTAGAGGTTCCCTCGATAGATGGTATATCCCGAGAAGTTCCATAATCTTTAATTTTGTTTTCAATTAAATTTTTAAGTATTTTTTTTGAATCATTTTCTGAAACTTTCCAATATTTATCAAATTTTTTATACCAATCTTTTTTTGGCAAAATATCATTTGGCTCAATACATTTTTTAAAAATTGTAATCTTTTTTGTTTTCTTTTTAACAATATAATTTTTACTTAGAGGCTTATTTAAATAAACTTGCTCCGCATTTCTCCAAAAAGGGGTAAACACTTTAAAGGGAGTTCCATCATTTTTTGTTATCTCTTGAAATTCATTTAAAATATTTCCTTTGAAATATTTATAATTGATTTCATTTTTAATAAATAAGTCACGTATTTTTTTTCCTTTAGCTATAACATCTGGCTCATAAATTTTATTCCAATAAACTGAAAGCTTATCCTTTTTATTAAATTTAGAAAAAATTTCTAATTCATCACCTTTTACTATTTCAAGATTAATTTTATAATCTGACAATTCTTTTTTTAAAGTTTCTAGAGATTTAAAAACCCACCATTTTTGAGCTTCTCTTTTGTTGTCAAAATCATTATTATTATAAATATATAATGCAATTACATTATCATGATTTTGTGTTGCAAAAGATAAAGCAGGATTATTTTCAATTCTAAAATCCTCTCTTATCCAAAAAATACCTGTGCTACTCATTGATTTAATTTTGGTTAATTAACTTTTGATACATTTCTTGATCAGTATCTCCCTCACAACCAAAAACCAAAACATTAGATTTTTCATTTAGATCTAATTTTTCTTTAATTGCTTGATCTTCACAACTTGTAATCAGACTGATTACGCCAGGTGCTGAGTTTTCTCCTGCAATTATTTTATCATCACTAAAGCTTGAATTTCCAAGTAGTTTCATAGTTTTTGCAATATCATCATCTGGTAAACTAATACAATGCTTAACTGAATTTTTGAGTATTTCCCATGGGACCAATGATACTTCACCACAAGACATACCACCCATTAAGCTTTCTCTTTTAATATCTATTTTTTCTATTTTTCCAGTTTTGATGCTTTCCATTACACATGCTGCGCTATCAGGTTCAACAACTATTATTACTGGAATATGATTTAAATATCTTGCAATACCTGCAACCATCGCAGCTGCCATGCCACCAACACCCGCCTGTAAAATGATGTGGGTTATTTTCTCCTCTTGGATTTGATCAGCTATTTCTTTCATCATGACTGTATAACCTGCCATAGTATACTTAGGTACAATCATATAATCTTTCCAAGCAACATCTTGAACTATTTGCCAATTATTTTCAGTAGACTGTTTTATACATTCAATCAATGATTTTTCATAATTACCTTTTACTTTAACTACATCTGCTCCAAGATTAGACATAGCTTTGCCTCTCGCATCACTTACAAATTCACTAATAAATATTTTGCATTTTAATCCCAATCTTCTTGCTCCCCAGGCAACTGATCTTCCGTGATTACCAGCAGTAGCTGTTGCTACTACTATATCTTTATTTCCTTTGGTTACTTTTTCTACTGCATAAGCTCCACCTAAAGCTTTAAAAGATTTTAAATCAAATCTTTTATTTTCATCTTTATAAAAGATTTTGTTTAAATTTAATTCTTTTGATAGTTTATTTAAAGAAAGCAGAGGAGTAGGAGAATAACCTTTCCACTTAGAAATGCTCTTATAAGCATCATCAATTTCTTCTGTGGTTAAAGAATTAAGAATTTCTTTTTTATTAAATGAAAAATTTTTATTGTCAGTAAATTCTGTGTATTTCCATTGATGACCGTTAGATAATATAGTCATGTACTAACAATCTAGAGTATTATCTTTTTCCCACTTTGTAACATCTTTTGTTTTATCAAAACTATTTTTTGACTTGAACTCATTCATTTCTGAACTTCTTAATTTTATATAACTATTGATTACATCTTTACCAAAAGCATCATTCATATCTTTATTATTTTTTAACAAATTTAATGATTGCGCAAGTTCATCAGGTAGTTTGGGTAAATCTGGATATTTAGCGTGGTCTTCATACATGTTACAATCCAAAGGTTTGCCTGGATCAACTTTATTTTTTAAACCATATAGACCAGCTGCTAAAACACTTGCTTGCAATAAGTAAGGATTTGCAGAACCATCCATTAATCTTAATTCAAATCTTCCTGGATCAGGAATTCTGATCATGTGTGTTCGATTATTACCTGTATATGAAATACTACTCGGTGACCACGATGCTCCAGATTTTGTAGGTGGTGCATTTATTCTTCTGTAACTATTGATTGTTGGATTAAAAAACGCAGATAAAGATGAAGCATTTTTAATTACTCCACCTAAAAAATTATAGGCCATTTTACTTAATCCAAGTTTATCTTTACTGTCGAAGAATTTATTTTTATTACCCTGCCAAACTGATACGTGAGCATGACAACCATTACCGGTTAAATTTCCAAATGGTTTAGGCATAAATGTTGCTCTTAATCCGTGCTTTTCAGCAATTGTTTTTACCATAAACTTAAAAAAGGTATGTCTATCTGCAGTTTTTAGGCATTCTGAATAATCCCAATTCATTTCAAATTGACCGTTAGCATCCTCGTGATCATTTTGATAAGGACCCCATCCCATTTCAATCATACAGTCGCAAATTTCCTTAATTAAATCATACCTTCTCATTAATGCAGATTGGTCATAACAAGGTTTGGATTGTGTATCTCTTGGATCTGCAATTGAGTTTCCGTCAGGTGAAATTAAAAAATATTCACACTCAACGCCCGATTTCATTGTTAAATTTTGTTTTTTTAATTTTTTTATTTGATTTTTTAACATCACCCTAGGTGATGCATCTACCGGTTTGCCATTCATCCACAAGTCAGATGCCAACCATCCAATTTCTTTATTCCATGGAAGTTGAATTAAACTATCTGGGTCGGGAATTCCAAACATGTCTGAGTCAGCAGGTGTCATATCTAACCATGCTGCAAATCCAGCAAAACCAGCTCCTGCATTTTGCATTTCTTTTATTGCATGAGCAGGTACTAATTTTGATCTTAATACACCAAATAAATCTACAAAACTGATTAAAAAATATTTAATTTTTTTTTGTTTGGCAATTTGAAATAAATTTTTAGACACAACTTAAGTTAACATAATTATTTAAAAAAAGATAAAATTGTTTCTTTGTAATAAATTATATTAACAACAATAATTACAATTATAGCTAGTATCACACCATACTTAGCTTTAGGAAATGCTACACCTCTCATTTTTGAGGGTCTTAATTCTTCTTTATTATCTTCCATAAATATAGAACATAAAAAAGGGCGCTACATTTAAGTAGCGCCCAAATATTAATTTGAATTACCAGTCGGTAATATTGCTTTTGTGATCGTTAGCACTATGTCTTTTTCTAGCAAGTCTTGAAAGTTCATCACTTTCCGATTTTGCTGTTAGAATGTGCCAACCAACCCATAAGATCAATGCAATTATTACCAGTATGCCTTCAACAGATCCAGCACCAGGGTAAATTGCACCAGCAACCTCTTCTGCTGGTTTATTTAGATGATCTATCCAGTTTGTAACTGTAGCCATATTTTTCTCCTTTACCTGGTTGCAGATGCAACTGCTTTTTCATCTTCTTTAGCAGTTTCCATCATTTCATAGTCTAATCCAGCTATCTCAACTTCACGAGGGATTCTTAATTTGCCCATTCCGTTAAGAACTTTAGCTATGATGTAGCCTGGTATTAGTCCAAGAACAACGAACATTATTAATGCTCCGATGAACTGTCCTAATGGATTAATTGTTGCATAAGTTGTTCCATCCCACATAGCACCAACACTGTAACCAGATGATGGATAACCATTTAGAACAAAACCACATATTACTAGACCTATAAATCCAGCATAACCATGTACCGCTACTGCACCAACTGCATCATCAATTTTGAACTTACGCTCAACCCAGTAATGTAGTTTGTACGAAATAACAACACCGATCATACCAATGATCATTGCTTGTATTGGATGATATAAATCATTTCCAGCAGAAGCACAGATAATACCTGCTAGACCACTTGAGTAAGTCCAGAAAGGATCTCCTTTAGCAATCCAATATCCTGCTAACAATCCTCCTGATAATGACATCAAGAAGTTGAATGTAATACCACTAAGTGTAGTAGGCGTTACGTAGATATTTGTTGCTGTCCAGTAAGATATACCCTCCATTCCATACTCTGGTCCTAGATCAAAAATAGGTATGTTACATGCTGCATAAAATCCCCAGAAACCAGTATAAATTAAAAACAATCCTACTGTTACTAACCAAGGATTTCTTGGTCCAATGTTTCTTGGTTCACCGCTAGATGAAAACTTACCAATTCTTGGTCCTAAAACCATTAGAACACCTAAAGCAAATCCACCTGCAATTGCGTGAATTACACCTGATGCGTAAGCGTCGTGATATCCTAGAAGTTTCAACATCCAACCGTCGAAGTGCCATCCCCATGCGGCATCAATTGTCCAAAATACAGAACCAATTGCAATTGCTAAAATACCAAACGCAAAAGTCGTAATTCTCTCAATGATAGCCCCAGAAACTATGGAAGCAGCTGTCCAAGAGAAAAGTAAAAAGGCAGCCCAGAAGACACCAGAAATATGGTCTCCTAAATTGACAGCCATTAATTCACTTGTTGCTGTATACCATGTAGCACTAAATGCGGATTCATCTGTAACTAGTGCAGCACTTTCATTCATTATTGATGGTGCTAATCCAGGTCCTGTAGGAAAAGCCCAGTAAATCCACCAACCAAATAAAAACCACGTTACTGTTACTAAAGGTATCAGCATCGTATTTTTCATAAGAGTATGTTGATGGTGTTTGTATCGAGAAGCTCCAACTTCATACATACAGAAACCGACGTGAATTAAGAACATCAGTACCACTGTCACCCAGTAGTAAAATTCTGTAAATATGGTTGTAAGAGCACCTAACTGATCAGTCATATTCTCTCTCCATATTAGTTTATCGAAGCCTATTAAATTTTATGATTCGATACAAATATAAAAACAGTTAAAAACCTAGTCTGTACACTAGTTTTTTAAAAATTATCAACTCTTAATTGAAATATTAAAATTTTAAATATGCTTTTTTTAAATCAACAAGAGGATGTTTTGGAGACATTTGAAACTTTACTAAAAGCTCTCTAGCAATCATATCTCTATCTTGTTGATTATTTGGAAGCTTAATTGAGCTTGGAATAGTAACCCAACCATTCGCATTTCTGCAGAACACTGCTGGCCTATCTTCCTCATAACCCATATGAACATCTTCTAACCAATTTAAATCATCCCATCCCATTGCTTCTATATATTTCTTAAGAAATGGAGTTAGTTTAGAATAGTCAGGTAAAAGATTAACATCGTATCTGTAACCAATAGACTGACCAATCATTTTTTCTCTTGCAGTCTCTTTCTTTTTGCCTAACTGACCTTTAATCTCTTTTGTTTTTGCTGCTTTTTTATTTTTTTTCTTTGGCATAGTTACCTCTATATTTTGTGGTAGTTATCAACACCAACAGTGTAGTTAGTTCCAGCTAATGGAACTTTTGCTAAAGCTGATGCTTCTGATGTTAAAGCAGCTAAATCTTCAGGCTCTAGCGAGTGGATATTTGTTTTTCCACAAGCTCTTGCTAAAAGCTGAGCTTCTAAAGTCATTGAATGAAGATAATTGTAAACTCTTAGTGCAGCATCATCAGGATTTAATCTAGCTCTTAATTTAGGATCTTGTGTTGCAACACCAACTGGACATCTTCCAGTGTGGCAGTGATAACATTCACCTGCTTTTACTCCCATTTCTTTTTCAAAGTTTGCTTCTGGTATATCTTTATTACAGTTAAGTGCGATCATTGATCCAGTACCAATAGCTATTGCATCAGCTCCTAGAGCTAAAGCTTTTGCCATATCAGCACCATCTCTAATTCCACCAGCATAAATTAAAGTAACTTTTCCGGTTTTACCTACATCATCAATTGCTCTTCTTGCTTCTCTAATTGCTGCAATTCCTGGAATTCCAGTATTAGCAGCAGCAATGTGTGGTCCCGCTCCAGTTGATCCTTCCATTCCATCTAAATAAATAGAGTCAGGATCACATTTTGCAGCCATACGCACATCATCATAAACTTTAGATGCGCCTAACTTTAATTGAATTGGCACCTTATTTTTCGTTAATTGTCTTAACTCTTCTACTTTTAAAGCTAAATCATCTGGTCCTAACCAGTCAGGATGCCTTGCTGGAGATCTTTGGTCAATACCAGATGGCAATGATCTCATCTCAGCAACTTGGTCAGTAACTTTTTGACCCATTAAGTGTCCTCCCATTCCAACTTTTTGACCTTGTCCAATAAATACTTCAATACCATCTGCCAATTGTGCATGATGTGGATTAAAACCATATCTTGATTGAATACATTGGTAATACCATTTTTCAGAGTATCTTCTTTCATCAGGTATCATTCCACCTTCACCTGAACATGTAGCACTCCCAGCCATAGTTGCTCCCCTTGCTAAAGCAGTTTTTGCTTCGTAAGAAAGTGCACCAAAACTCATTCCTGTAATATAAACTGGAATATCTAACTCAATTGGATTTTCACATCTTGGTCCAATAACAGTTTTCGTTTCACATTTTTCTCTGTAACCTTCGATTACAAATCTAGTTAATGTTCCAGGTAAGAAAACTAAATCATCAAAAGTAGGAATTTTTTTCATCAATGCCATTCCTCGCATTCTGTATCTTCCTAATTGAGATTTAATATGAATGTCGTCTATTACTTCAGGTGTGAAGATAGCGTTATGACCTAATAAACTTTTATTTCTTTTACCTTCTTCATGTGCATGGACATCAGCTTTTCCACCAACACCTTTTCCATTTTTTTTAACTTTTTTAGATTTTTTCTTAGGCATTATATTGCTCCCTTCTTCTCTGTAGGTTCCAAATTGTCATAATTCCAAAGTTTCTTACCAGCTACAATTTTTTTCATTTTACTAACGTCAAAGTTTTCACCAATCTCAGCTACTTTTAATTTTCTTTTAAGCCAATCTTGATCGCTTTTAGTTAACTCAGCGTCTACTGCATCACTACCATATGATCCAATTTCTCCACCTACGAAAATTGTCCCATCATACATCGAGTCACCTAAATTTATTCCCACATCTCCAAGAATAATTATTCTTCCTCTTTGCATCATAAAACCTGTGAATGCACCTGCATCTCCACCAATAATGATAGTTCCACCTTTCATGTCAATCCCGGTTCTGGCACCAACACTACCTTTGCAAATTAAATCTCCACCCCTAATTGCCGCACCAAAACAAGATCCAGCATTCTTTTCGATCACTACTTTACCAGCCATTAAATTTTCTGCACATGACCATCCAACTCTTCCATTAATTCTAACTATTGGACCATCACAAGAGCCCATGCCGAAATATCCTAAACTTCCTTCAAAAATTAAATTTAGTTTATTTAAAATACCAACTCCAAGACTGTGTTTACCTTGTGGGTTTTTTATTACTATTGTTCCATATCCTTGGCTCATTAAGTTATCGATTTCTTTATTAGCCTCAGGCGCCGTCATGTCTTTAACATCAAGCTCTGTTCTTTTATTAAAATCTACGTCATATGTACCAAAGTAGTAAAAGTTTTCTGCTTCATCAGGATTAAAGAATTTTTGTTGAGTTCTTCCTGTTAAAACCTCAGTGTGCATACCCATTGATTGGGCTTTTGACTTTTTAGATACTGTTTTTAGATTTGCCATACTTTTACCTCCCCATCAAACGGATCATATGTATCAATTTCTTGCGGTAATACAGATCTAATTGCAATTTCTTCAGATCCCATAGCAACCAAATCATCAGACTCATATAATACCAATGGTTTTGCAGCCATTGTATCTTTTGCCATTCCCAAAGAGTCTTTAGTTGCAACAAAGTAGGTAAAAACACCATCTAAACCGGTTAAAGATGCTTTCATTCCTTCTTCTAAAGTTGCACCGTCTCTCATTTTTTCAGCAAGATAAACTGCAATTAATTCTGAGTCACACTCAGACATAAATCTCATACCTTTATTTTCTAAAACTCTTCTGTTATTCCAATAGTTTGTTAATTGTCCATTATGAACTACAGATACATCGCTAAATGGATATCCCCAGAAAGGATGGGCAGATTTAATATCTACACCGGACTCTGTTGCCATTCTAGCATGACCTATAGCATGTGTTCCAACAACTTTATCTAAGCTATATCTATCGCAAACCATTTTAGCGTTTCCAAGATCTTTGATCACTTCTAATGATTTACCCATTGAAAGAATTTCTACACCAGGAATACTTTCTATACGTTGTGAAAATTCCAAAAGGTCTTTAACATTATAGTCAATTTCATATCTTAAAGAGTAGGGAAGAGTTCTTTCTTCTTTAACAACGTTAGCACCCATTTCGGCTAAAGTTTGGTCTACAATTTTTTTTCTTTCATCATATACAGATACATCTTCCATTACTGAAGAACTTCCCTCACCGACGTTTTCACCTACTTTAAAACGCATAATGAAATTTTTACCATCTGTATCTCCATATAAAGCGTAACCTGTTGAGTCTTCTCCTCTATGTTTTAATGCTTGAAGCATACCTTGCAGTTCACTTCCAACATTTGAAGATTTACCTCTATGAATTAAACCCGCTATCCCACACATATATTTATACCCTTTCTATCTATTTCTGTGACCTACGGTAGACAATCAAGATAAGTATCCAGATCCCATTGCGTTGTTGCACCAAGAAATCTTTCCCACTCATCGTTTTTGTACCAATGGAAAACTTTATACATTTCATCTGGCATTGCAGATTTGATTACTTCATCCTCTGCCAGTCTATCCAAAGCTTCACCTAAACTTAATGGAAGTTTTTTAACATCTTTACCAGCTTTTTGAGCTTCGTAAATATTTCTAGATTCTGGAGCTGCTGGTTTCATTTTCTTACTTATACCTTCATCGCAAGCTTTTAATAAAGCAGCACCTAATAAGTAAGGATTGTGCATCGAGTCTACTGATCTATACTCAAATCTTCCTGGAGCAGAAACTCTTAAACCACAAGTTCTATTTTGATATCCCCAGTCTGCATAAACAGGAGCCCAAAAACCTTGATCCCATAATCTTCTATAAGAATTAACAGTTGAAGACCCAAGAGCTGTTAATGCTGGTAAGTGCTTCATGATACCTGCAATGGATTGCAAACCAATTTTACCTGGTAATTGCATATCTTTTGTATCTGGCATGAAAGTATTTGTTCCACCTTCAACATAACTAAATACTTCTTCTACACCTGGTAGAGTTTTGTTTCCAAGTTTGTTAATTTTTATTTTTCCACCTTTCCATAAAGACATATTTGTATGACAACCACTAGCAGAAACACCCATAAATGGTTTTGTCATAAAGCAAGCAATTAAATTATGTTCTCTAGCAACTTGTGCACAAATTTGTCTGTAGGTTGACAATCTATCTGCATTTCTTAGAACGTTATCGTAAGTCCAGTTTAATTCTAATTGGCCTGGGGCATCTTCGTGATCTCCTTGAATCATATCAAGACCCATTGCTTTTGCGTACTCAATAACCTTCATAAATACTGGTCTTAATGACTCAAATTGATCAATGTGATAACAGAATGGTTTAGAAAAACCTTTACCTGTAGGTGTTCCATCCTCATTTTTTGTTAACCACATCATTTCAGGCTCAGTACCAACTCTTAATTCTAGACCATGTTTTTTCTTAAATTCATCCATGAAAATTCTTAAATTTCCTCTGCAGTCTGAGGTTAAATGACCGCCTGGATTTTTTCTTTCTTCTCTGTTTCTAAAACAAGTTACAAATACTCTTCCAACTCTTTTATCCCATGGTAATTGAACAAAAGTTTCAGGATCAGGTATTCCAACAAGCTCCATAGCTTCTGGTCCGTATCCAATGTAATTATTATGACGATCTAAGAACAAGTTTGCTGTAGCACCGTAAACTAATTGAAATCCTTTTTCAGCTGTTCTTTCCCAGTGATCTGCAGGTATACCTTTACCAACAACTCTACCTGTTACAGAAATGAATTGATAATAAATATAAGTGATGCCAAGTTCATTAATTTTTTCTCTAACTTTTTTAACTAATTTTGCTCTACCTGGCTGGTTAACGTGTTTCTCTAGATCTGTCATTTTCACCCCTCAATGAATTTAATTTATTCAAACGTAGCTGAAAAATTTATTTGTGTCTAGGCTTAGAGTCTAGCTCCAAGGAAACGGACTGTTCGAAGTAGGGTGAAGTTCGCCCTTCTCGTAACGGTTGAATCTAAATGGTTTTAATAAATCACTTTCAGTACCAAGAATTTCTTTTGCAACAAGTTCTCCAACCCCAATCATTTTATAACCATGATTAGCATCTGCAATCATGTAAACGTTTTCAAAAAATCTATCAAAGATTGGAAACGAGTCTGGTGTCATACATCCAAGTCCACCCGATGGTCCTTTTCTATATAAATCAGATTTACCCTCAAATCTTTTTTGACAATGCGCTAAAGCTGAACACCACATTTCACTAAATGCGTCTGTTGTTTGATATTCAGGTGACTCAATTCCATAAGGATCAACATTAACTTGATCAAAATGTTTTTTAACTATGTAAGGAGAAGTTCCTCCTTGTACACCCAATCCCTCAATATCAGGTTTGTAATAAATTCCCCAAATTTTATCTGTTAATAATTTTTTTGTTTTGTCTGAATATAACGGAGCAGTCGAGTCTACATGAACTACAGGAGGTTGTTTTCCATCATTAGTTTTTAGAAAATCTGGCTCAACACCAATAACACCTTCTTGTAGCATCCAGTATGTCCACATATCTGTTACATGCATTTTACCGTCTTTGTCTTTAATGTTAGCCGTTTTAGGTAACTCTAACATATTCCAAAAATCTCTCGCCCATGGACCTGCACCGATAACAACCTGTTCGCACTCAATTGTACCTTTGTCTGTCTCCACCCCTGTAACAGCTTGACTGTTACTTCCTCTTTTAAAACCTGTTACTTTTACACCTTTCATAACCTGAACACCGTTTGATGTAGATTTACTTTCAAGTGCTTTAATTGAATCTTTGTTAAATGCGTATCCACCTTTTTTTTCATGAAGTATTGAAGTGATGCCTTGTGCTTGCCAATCATCAAAAATATCTTTCATATAATTAGAACAATCTTTTTCACCTTCAATAAATACTGACTCATATCCGATTGCTTTTTGTTGCTCATAAATGCTTGCAACATCTTCATGCATTACTTCAGGTGAAATCTGTAAGTAGCCAACAGGGTTATATTTAAATGCTTTAGGATCACTCTCCCAAACTGAAACTGAGTGAGCCATAAGCTCTCTCATTGCTGGTTGGAAATAATTATTTCTTACAACACCACAAGCAATTCCGCTTGCACCAGCTGCAGTATCTTTTTTCTCTAATACAATTATGTCACCAGGATTTTTATATGTTTCAGAAAGTTTCCAAGCAGTACTAAGACCGTGAATTCCACCACCGATGATAACTACTTTTGCTTTCGAAGGTAATGTCGTCATATGAAAACATTATTTTTTGCAAATAGTAATTAATATAATTTTTTATAGAACTAAAAATTATATATATAATTTAGATATTTCAATTTTTGTGAAATTTGTCCCTAATAACTTATATTTTTTAAGGTATCCAGGTATTCATTAAATTCTTTAATAAAAGAGTCACTAGGTATTATATTTTTTACCCTTTGGTCTGTTGATGTTTTTTCAAGACGAAAGAATCCTTTTTCACAAGCTTCAGTAATAATTAATGCAGATTTAGGTCTAGATGTTTTAAATAATTTGGTTTTAAGTTCCTCAACAGATAGTTTTTTATTTTCTTTATGTGCAGACATTACTAATAACATCATATGATAGTGAGAAGGAGATTTTCTAAAAAAATAGTTACTAGCTGTATGCGACTGTCTCATTTGATCTTCCCAAAAATCTAATAAAGTCTTTTTTTCTTTTGGCATAATTTTTAAGCTCTGACTCTTGATTTGGTTGGATCGTAGAATGGAAAACCAACAACTTTAGCACCAATCCTTTTTTGATAACCATCGATTTTACCTATTTCAACTTCAGTACCGATTTCTGAGTATTGAACATCTATTCTGCAAAGAGCAATATTTTTATTCAAAGTAGAGGACAAGCATCCACTGGTAACTATACCAACCTGTGATCTTCCAATATGAACACAGTCTCCGTGGCCTGCTATTTCTTTTCCATTAAGTTCTAGGCCTACCAATTTCTTTTGTGGGTTAGCTTTTCTTTTAATCAATTCTTCTTTACCAATAAAATCTTCTTCTTTTGTTTTCAGTGGAACGGCAAAACCAATACCTGCTTCAAAAGGATCTTGCTCTCCATCAAACTCTGCGCCAAATAAAATTAAACCTGCCTCAATTCTTAGTTTGTCTAAGGCAGCGAACCCTGCTGGTATCAGTCCATCATCTTTACCTGCTTCCATTAATTTATCCCAGACTTCAGGAGCATGTTTTGGATGACACCAAACTTCATAACCTAACTCACCAGTATAACCTGTTCTAGAAACAATTAACGGAATACCTTGAAGCTCTTCTATTCTACAAATTGTAAATCTAAACCAGCCTAACTCATCTATCGAAGGCTGTGTTGGTGGTGTAAAGATAATTTTTTTTAAAATTTCTCTACTTTTTGGACCTTGCAAAGATACATTGCTTATTTGGTCAGTTGAGTTTTTAACAATAGCATTAAAATTCTTTTTTTTTGCAATTTCTTTTAGCCATTCTCCACCATACTCATCTCCACATATCCATCTAAAACCTGTTTCGCTTAATCTTAAAAGAGTTCCATCATCGAACATCATTCCATTTTCGTAACACATTGCAGAATAAACAACCTGCCCAACAGAAAGTTTTTTTATATTTCTTGTAAGAGTGTAATTCATTAACTCTTCAGCATCAGGACCAATTATTTCAAATTTTCTTAGTGATGATAGGTCAATTAATACAGCATCATTTCTGCAAGCATTGTACTCATTAACCAAACCATGTTTGGTGTAATCGTTTGGAAGCCAAAACCCTCTAGCATCAATAAAGTTTCTAGTTAATTTTGAAGTTCTTTCATAAAAGCCAGAATTTCTAGTAAGTTTATTTTCAGAGTCTGTTTTCATTCTAAAACCAAATGACTTTTTAAATTCTTTATTTTTATCGTAAGTTCTAACAAATATATTTGTAGGATTCCATGAATTACAAGGATCTATATCACTTGGACATGCGGTTGTTCCTATTGTTAAATCTTTTAAAGCCTTAAACATTACATAATCTCCAGGCCTTGAATAAGATTCATCAGAAATAACAGAATTCAATCCTCCAGCTGAGGTGTTAAAAAATAAATTAATTGCATGCCAACCTTTTTGTTTCTGAACACCATATTTCGACATACTTTCAGTTAAATTATCCGAACAGTTTGGGTGACCAAAGTACCCCGCATCTTCATAATATTTTGAAGTACATGCAAGATTAAAAGTATCGTGTTTACCAACAGTATCTCTTATTACTTCAACAAGTGGCTCATGATCTGTATCATAAAATTTAGAGAACAAACCTGGTCCTGGGAAAGTATTACCCATGAATGTTCTCGTGGTTTGCCAGTCTAATCCTTTTTCAATTCCTTTTTCTAATTTTCTTGTATCGAAAGCCACAAAGTCAGAACATTGTCTGCCAGTCGGACTTATCACCTGAATATAATCTCCTTCTTTAACCTCATAAGATATTGAAGTTTCTTTATTTATATTTTCTTCGTAAACTGGTTCGAAAACAGGATCAGGAATTACATTTAATTCCTTATCATTAACAATTTTAGCTCTTTTAACAAATATTGTTAAATCAGTTGGTGGATTTTGTTTTGTAACATCCATATCTTCGCCAGGTGCTGAAAATATTGCGTAACATTTATCTTTTGATTTTAATTTAATTTTTTCGCCAGGTTCTGCGTCTAGATCAAATATAATTGATGATTTTGAATTAGAAATTTTTAAATTTCTTTTTTTTAATTGATAGTTTGTCGCTAAAATTGTTTCATCATTCCCATTAAGAATATTTCTTATAAAGTTTTTTTCATTGTTTGATTTAAGATTTAAAATTCCAAGATCTGAATTTCCATCTTTTCCAAAACAAATAATCTCACATATTTGATTTCCTTCATTATTAATTATTTCTATTTCATCATCAGGAAAAATCTGAAAACCAGTTAGACCACCACCATTAACAACATGTCTTTCAACTCCAGGTGGTAAAATATTCAAACCAGGATATTTGATATCTTTGCTTGTGCCTAACATTTTTTAAATTTAAGTGAGACCATAATATAATCAAAACGAGTTGACTATAACTTTAAATAGGAACATACTTTCAGTATTAATATATTAATAATAGAGGGGTATATATGAAAAAAATAATATCTTTACTATCTGCTCTAGTTATTTCTGTTGTAAGTTTTGCAGGAATTTCAAATGCTGATAGCAAAAAGCCCATCGTGATCCCAACACATAACTGGTCATCTCAAATTGTAATGGCTTATGTTATTGGTGGAATTTTCGAAAGTATGGGTAATAACGTAAAATACGTAAACGCTGACTCACAAGCAGTTTATGAGTCAATTAGAATTGGAGATGTAACTATATCTCACGAGGTATGGGAATCTGCATTCGGTAAATCTTTTACTACTGCTTTAGATAAAGGTGGTTTATTAGATTGGGGTGATCATGAAGCAAGAACTCTTGAGGATATGGGATATCCAAACTGGGTTGCTGAAAAAGGATTATGCCCAGGACTACCAGATTGGACAGCTTTAAAAAATCCAGATTGTGCAAAAAACTTTACAACACCTGACTCTCCAGATGGAAAAGGAAGAATGTTGGAAGGTCCACAAACTTGGCATGGTGACTTAATTCCACAAAGGGTTGATGCACTAGGTTTAGGTGATTTATGGTGGGTTAAATTTGCTGGAAGTGCTGATGCACTTTGGGCAGAATTAGCTGCAGCTGAAAAAGAAGGAAGAGGAACAATTATATTCAACTGGACGCCTAACTTTACAGATGGTGCTGGTTTTACATTTATTGACTTCCCTCCATACACAGCTGGTTGCAGACCAGAAGATGGTGGAGATGGTAAATGTGGTTCTCCTGATGGATACTTGAAAAAAGCAGTTCATGAGGATTTCCCAAAAACTCATCCTGATGCAGCAGCAGCGTTTAAGAAAATGTCATTCTCTACAAGTCAAATTGGAGCTATGGCAGCTTTAGTTGACATTGACAAAATGACTCATGAAGATGCAGCTAAAAAATGGTTAGCTGATAACAAGTCAGTTTGGCAAGCATTTACTAAATAAGGATTATAGTTAAAAATTAAAGATCTCCCCCAACTTCGTTGGGGGGGATTTTTTTTTAAATCAATATGTGTAAAATGTATCAATGAAAAAATACTCTCTTATAATATTTTTTAGTTTTTTGATCTGCTCATCAGTTTTAGCAAGAAGCACTGGCTGCAAAGAAGGTAACTGTGAAAATGGTTTTGGTAAATGGGTTTACACCGATAAAACTACTTACGAAGGGGAGTGGGTTAATACTAAAAAACAAGGTCAAGGTGTCGAAACCTGGCCTAATGGTTATATCTATAAAGGGGAATTTAAAAATAGTGAATGGAGCGGACAGGGAACTTTAGTTTTTCCTGATGGGTCTACCTATGAAGGAGAGTGGTCTAAAGGTTTTATGAATGGACAAGGAACATTTACTTGGGCAGATGGAAAACAAAAATCAGGTATTTGGAAAAACGGTAAGTTACAAGAATAATGTCAAAAGAAAATTATATTAATAAAATAAAAGATTTACCTGAGTCTCTAAGGCAATTTATTGGTCTTATATTTATCACTCTAATAGTAATTGTATCTTTTAGCATTTTAAATGGAATTTTTGGACAGGGTGATGATTTAGTAAAAAGAATGAAGTTAGAGGAGGAGAGAATTGCTGAAGAAAAAAAACTTAGCGAACTAATATCTAAATTACCTTCTGGTATATTGGTTTCATTTGATGGAACTGATCATTACAAATTAACGGATGATGTATATGAGCAAGTATGTAAAGCTACAAAACTAATTCCTCAAAGAGCAATTATGGGTGCTAATTTCTTAAATTTTAGAGCACATGAGCTATATACAATTAATGGAAATAAAATTGATGAGACTTTTGTCAAATGGGATGAAGAAAAAAATAAATGTTTTGCGGGTTTTACAGTTAGTGGAAACAATGTAGGTGTTGATGAAAGTATTACTATAAGTGGAGAAGCTTTAAGTTTTTTAAGTACTGGAATTGATACTAGAGTTTATTTTATTAAAAATTTTTAATGAGGAAAGGCAACAATTATTAACATTTTAATTTTATAGAATTTAATATAACTTTAAAACAATTTATGTCTGAGACTGTAATCAAATGCGAGTCGGTTTATAAAATTTTTGGAGAAAATGCCAAAAAGATGCTTGAAGAGTCTAATGGCAATGTAGATGCAAAAACCTTTCAGGAAAGAGGATGTATTGTTGGAGTAAATAATGCTTCTTTTGAAGTTGCGAAAGGAGAAATGTTAGTAGTAATGGGTTTATCTGGTTCAGGTAAATCAACACTTCTTAGATGTATTTCAAGATTAACGGATGCTACCGGTGGAAAAATTTTTATCGAAGGTCAAGATTTATTAGAATTAAATAACAAAGAGCTTATTGAGCTTAGAAGAAATAAAATGGGAATGGTTTTTCAAAGCTTTGCTTTGTTACCTCATAAAACAGTTGTTGAAAATATTGCTTTTCCGCTTCAAATAAAAGGCACTAATACTGAAGAGAGCATTAGTAGAGCAATGGAAATGGTAAAACTAGTTGGACTAGATGGAAGAGAGAATTATTTTCCAAGAGAACTTTCAGGTGGACAACAACAGAGGGTAGGAATCGCTAGGTCTTTAGCAGTAGAGCCTGATATATGGTTTCTAGATGAACCTTTTTCTGCATTAGATCCATTGATTAGAAAAGAAATGCAAGATGAGTTTTTAAGACTTCAGGAAAAATTACAGAAAACCATCATGTTCATCACTCATGATTTTGATGAGGCATTAAAGTTAGCTGATCGAATAGCAATTATGAAAGATGGTATAATTGAACAATTAGATACACCAGCCAATATTGTACTAAATCCAGCAACTGAATATGTAAGAAAGTTTACTGAAGAAGTACCGAGAGAGAAGGTTTTGATTATTGAGGATGTAATGGATGCTTCAAGTAAAGACAATTTAGGAGATTTAAAAGTATCAAAAGATGAAATTATAGAAAATGTTGCAGAAAAAATACTTACTCAAGAAAAATTAGTAGGAGTAGTTGACTCAAATAATAATATTGTAGGATCAATTAAACCTTCAAAAATAATAGATACAGTTTTTGGAGGAAGAAAAAATGGTAGTTAAAATATGGAGTATTTAAAAAAATATCCAAAATTATTTCAATGGTTATTTTTATTAATTGTATTTTTTGCTTTATGTTTTGCAATTGATGTTCCTGAAACTTATAAATTTATAAGAGGCCAGGCTGAATTTGTTAAAGATCCAAACCAAAGTGTTTACTTTTTTCTAGGTAAAGAGGTTAGGTATTATGCCTTTGATGTATTTTGGAGATTGCCTCCACTTCTAGGATGGCTGCCTATTTGGATAAACGACTCTTTATTTTTCTTAATGAATGAGTGGATGCCAATGGAGTTTTGGAACGAAGATACTCAAGAATTTAAAACTCGACCATTATTATTAGAGATAAGTAGAAATTTAACTTCATTTATGACTTTTTTAATTGAATTAATTAGGGAAATTTTACTTGGAGGTTTAGAAACTATTGTTGCATTTACAAGTTGGGATTTTATTGATGCTTATCCATGGTTGGAGTTGCCAGGTTTACCTTGGACCATTGTTGCAGCTGGAGCAGCTCTACTATCTTATAAATTAAGTGGAAAAGGATTGGCTTTGTTTGCAGGTTTAACAATGATCTATATTTCTATATTTGGTCAATGGAAACCATCAATGCAAACTCTTTCTTTTATACTTGTTGCAGCTCCACTTTCATTTATTTTTGGTTTAGGCCTAGGTATTGCAGCTTACAAAAGTAAACGTGTTGAAAAAGCATTGTACCCAATTCTTCTAGTAATGCAGACTATGCCACAATACGCTGTATTAGTTCCTGCACTTGTTTTATTTGGAGTAGGTGATCACGCTGCTGTAATTATTACTATGGTTGTTGCGGTTCCACCAATGATATTATTAACAATATTAGGTTTAAGAGCTATACCACCAGAAGTTATTGAAGCTGGAAGAATGAGTGGCTGCACTAATTGGCAATTAATGTTCAAGGTACTAATTCCAACAGCAAGAAGAGATATTTTAATTGGAGTTAACCAAGTTATTATGGTTTGTTTTTCAATGGCAGTTATATCTGCGTTCATTGGCGCGAAAGGATTAGGATTTAATTTGTTGTTAGCACTTAATCAGCTCAATATAGGGCTGGCACTTGAGGCTGGTTTATGTATTAGTTTAATTGCAATTTTACTTGATAAAATGTCTTTGGCATGGGCAAATAAACAAACAGATTATTTTGGTAATCTGACATTTTTCCAAAGAAATAAAAACGCAATATTTTTTGCAGCTTCATTCGTAATTGGAATAATTCTTGCATACGTTGGGACTTTTATTTTCAAAGGTAGTTTTAATTACTTGTTTGAAATTCCCCATAATAAAGGAATATCAACAGCAGATTTTTGGAATAAAGGAGTTGATTGGATTTTTGATACTTTCTTCGTGTATATTAAAGCATTCAATACATGGTTAATTCAAGATGTGCTTCAGCCGATGAGAGCTTTATATTTAAGAATGCCTGCAATAGCTACATTGGTACTAGCAGTTGGTGCAGGATATTTAATTGGAGGAGTTCGATCAGCATTAGTTGTTGCTGCTTTGACTTTGTTTATAGCATTAAGTCCATGGTGGGATAGAGCACTAGTAACGTTATATATGGCAACTTTTGGTGTAGTTATTTCTTGTTTAATAGGATTTACAGTTGGAACATTATGTTTTCAAAACAAAAAATCTGCAGCATTTATGCTAGGAGTTTGCGATATATTTCAAACATTCCCATCATTTGTATATTTAATTCCTGTAATGATGCTTTTTGGAATAACAGATACATCTGTTTTAATTGCTGTAATTGTCTATGCAACAATTCCTGCAACTAGATATACAATAGAAGGACTTAGAAGTGTTCCTATTGGCTTACATGAAGCTGCAACAATGTCTGGTGTAAATAAATTTCAAAGATTAACAAAAATTGAGTTTCCATTAGCATTTCCACATATGATGCTTGGTTTAAATCAAACAATAGTTTTTGCTTTATTTATGGTGATAATTGGAGCTTTCATTGGAACAGAAGATCTTGGTCAATACATTTTAAAAGCACTTTCAGATAAAAATGGAGCAGGAATTGGTTTAACTCTCGGTATCTGTGTTGCGTTTATAGGATTGATTTTTGATAATTTGATTAGAACTTGGGTTGGAAAAAGAAAAAAACATCTTGGCATAGATTAGTATTTTGAAAAAATTTATTGTCTCCATTGATCAAGGAACAACCTCGTCAAGAGTTGTTTTGTTTGACACTAAAGGGAACATTAAATTTATTTCTCAATATGAATTTAAACAATACTTTCCTAGAAATGGATGGGTAGAACATAATCCAAATGAAATTTGGTCGACAACACTTAAAGCATTAAAGCAAGTAATTAAAAAAGCTAAAAGTTTAAAAGGTAATATACTTACTATTGGAATTACAAATCAAAGGGAAACTACAATTTTGTGGAATAAAAAAACTGGAAAACCTATTTATAATGCAATCGTTTGGCAAGATAGAAGAACCCAGGAGTATTGTAAATCTCTAAAGAATAAAAATTATGAAAATACTTTTAGAAAAAAAACAGGGTTATTTATAGATCCTTATTTTTCTGCCACTAAAATAAAATGGATTTTAGATAATGTTAAAGTTTCAAAAAAATTACTTAAAACTAATAATTTATTGTTTGGTACGGTGGATGCCTTCTTGATTTGGAAATTAACCAAAGGTAAACAGCATTTAACCGAAGCTACCAATGCAAGTAGAACCATGTTGTTTAATATCAATAACAATAAATGGGATAATGAAATTTTACAGAAATTAAATATTCCAAGTAGTATTTTGCCTGAGGTAAAAAATTCTGCAGATAATTTTGGAAAAACAGATAAGAGAGTTACAGGAAAAGAAATACCCATTTCTGCTGTTTTAGGAGATCAACAAGCAGCAGCTGTAGGACAAGCTTGTTTTGAAAAAGGATCTATAAAAAGTACTTATGGTACTGGTGCTTTTGTAATAATGAACACTGGATCAAAAAAAATAAATTCAAAAAATAAGTTATTAACTACAATTTGTTACCGATTGAATAATAAGACTACGTATGCTCTTGAAGGATCTATTTTCATAGCAGGAGCAGGCGTACAATGGTTAAGGGATAAAATTAAATTAATAAACAATGCGTATGAAACTGAAAAAATAGCTAAATCAACAAAAAGCAATAATGAAGTTTATGTTGTCCCAGCTTTTAGTGGAATAGGTGCACCTTATTGGAGACCTGATGCAAGAGGTTTAATCACAGGACTTACAAGAGATAGTGATTGGAAAACTTTGGTGAGAGCAACTGTGGAGTCAGTTGCTTATCAAAGTTATGACTTATTTTATTCAATGAATAAAGATGGTTTAAAGCCTAGAATAGTTAAAATTGATGGGGGTATGGTAGCTAATAATTGGTTCTCACAATTTTTGGCAGATGTAATTAATTTAAAAGTAATTCGATCTAAAGTCTTAGAAACCACTGCTTTAGGAGCAGCTTTGTTTGCAGGTTATCAAGTAGGAGAATTCAAATCATTAAATCAAATTAAAAATACATGGAAAAAAGATACAGCTTTTAAGCCGAAAATTAATAAAAAACTAAGAAATCATATATTGCATGGTTGGAAGCAAGCAATTAAAAAAACCTTAGCATAAAGATAAAATGAAAAAAATATTAATTGTTGGTGCTGGAGCTATGGGAGCTGCTTTCTCGATACCATTGTTAGATAATGGTCACTCGGTTACATTAACAGAGCCATATAATTTTAAATTATTACAAAAATTAAACTTAAAAAAAAAAATTCACCCATCATTAAATATAAATTTACCACAAAAATTAAAAATAAATAAATTTTCAAGCGACATCTTAAATCAGAAATGGGACTTAATTGTAATTGCTGTGAGTTCTATTGGAATAGACTTAATCGGAAAAAATCTTTCAAAAATAAAAAATAAATCGCCTATTTTAGTATTAACAAAAGGTCTTAAATTAGATGGTAGGAATTTAATTTCAATGTCTAGCCTATTAAAAAAATATAATAAAAATTTAAATATTTCAGTTTTGAAAGGCCCGTGTTTAGCAAAAGAATTAGCTAAAAAAGTTAAAAGTTTCACTATTGTTGCGAACAAAAATATTAATACTGCAAAAAAAATTGGAAAATTAATTTCAACAAATTATTATCAAACTGAATTTAGTAGAGATGTTAATGGAGTCGAATTTTTATCTGCTTTAAAAAATATTTATTCAATGATCATTGGAGCTGGACAATGGCATAATACATCATCGGCTTTATTCCGAAAATCAATTGATGAAATGAAATATCTTGCAAATTATTTTAAAGGAAAAAAAGAAACTGTTTATGGTCTTGCGGGTTTAGGAGATTTATACGTGAGTGCAATGGGAGGAAGAAATAGTAAAATGGGAGAATATCTTGGAAAAGGCTATACTTTTACCCAGGCAAAGAAAACGTTTATGAAAAATGATACGGTAGAAGGTGCTGATTTAGCAATAGAAATTGCTCCTTTTGTATTTAAAAAAATTAATAAACGAAAAGTTCCGTTAATGATTTCTTTATTAGAGGCAATTGTTAAAAACAAAAAATTAAAAATTAAATATTAATTTTCTATTTATTTAAAAAAGTTTTCATAGAGTCATCCATCGCTTTTTCCCAAGGTGTGTGATGAATTGGTGCAACTGATCCAGTCACAGGAGATGAAAATGATTTATTTCTATAAGTTAGAATATCCTCTACTTTATGATGTTCCCATTCTTTGAAATGTTTCCTAATTAATTCAAAATCAATTTTAGGATAATCGGACATATCATGAAGTTCTTTGGTATACTCCGTTTGAAAATCAATCATTTGATCAGGATTTTCTAATTTTTCTTCCATTGAAACCCACTTATTAATGTCTTTATCTATTTCATCATTACTAGGCATTTTGATTTTCCCCATTATCACATCTCTTGCATACCATCCTTGACAATCAAACATATTAAATGTGTGAAACTGATCCTGCATACCTAAATATAAAAGTTTATGATTATCTTGCCACACAACTCCTTTGTAAAGTTTTGGTGGATATAATCTGTTATGTGTTTTTAATTTTAAGCTTTCATCTAAAAATGGGAAATGATGCAAATATCCTGTACACAAAATAACTACGTCAGCATTTTGTTCAGTTCCATCTTTAAATATGGCTTTTTTCCCTTCTAACCTGTCTAAGTAATGAACTTCTTTCATACCTTTTGGCCATTTGAAACCCATTGGGTTATGCCTGTAACCGATTGTTACACTTTTAGCACCATACTTATTACATTGTAGAGCCACATCTTCTGCAGAATAACTGCTCCCTAAAACAATTACATCTTTTCCTCTAAATTCCTCAGCATCTCTAAAATCATGTGAGTGCATTATTCTTCCTGGAAAAGAATTCATTCCTTCATACTCAGGAATAAAAGGTACGGAAAAATGACCTGTCGAGACTACTACATAATCAAACGTTTCATTTAAAATTTTATTATTTACTTTGTCCTGGTAGCTAATTTCAAACTTATCATTTTTATAAACAGTATTTGTAACTCTTGTATTAAATTTAATTTTACTTTTTATATTTCCTTTGCTCACTCTTCCTAAAATATAATCTTGCAGCACCTCTCTCGGAGGGAAAGAGGGAATTGGTTTTCCAAAATGTTCATCAAAAGAATAATCAGCAAATTCTAAACATTCTTTAGGTCCATTAGACCATAAGTATCTGTACATACTGTTAGGCACAGGATCTCCGTATTGATCTGAACCAGTTCTCCAGTTGTAGTTCCATAAACCACCCCAACTTTCTTGTTTTTCAAAACAAACTATTTCTGGAATTTTTTCTCCTTTATTTTCTAAATGCTCAAATGCTCTTAAAATTGAAAGTCCACATGGACCAGCGCCTATGATTGCTACTTTTGACATAGAATTTTTCCTATCATTAATAAATTTATAAATATATCTTACTAACAATTTTTAAAAAAATAAAATTATATTTTGTTATGCGTATCAATTGGAATTATCCAACCACTATGTGGATAGGAGAAAATAGAATTGAAGATTTATCCTTAGCCTGCAAAGAGTTAAATATTTCAAATCCATTATTTGTAACAGACAAAGATTTAATTAACTTAGATTTAATAAAAAATATAATTTTAAGATTAAAAAAAAGTTTTCAAAATTTAGCTACTTTTTCTAACTTTACGGGAAATCCAATTGGAGAAAATGTGGAAGAAGGCGTTAAAGTTTATAATACCTCGAATTGTGATGGTGTAATAGCTTTAGGAGGCGGAAGTGGTTTAGATGTTGGAAAAGCTATAGCATTTATGTCTAATCAATCTCGACCGTTATGGGATTTTGAAGATATTAGTGATTACTGGACAAGAGCTGATAGTTCTAAAATTTCAAAAATCATTGCAGTTCCAACCACTGCAGGAACAGGATCCGAAACTGGTAGAGCATCTGCAATAATAAATAAAGAAACAGGCGCAAAAAAAATTATTTTTCACCCAAAAATGTTACCTTCGATTGTGATTTTAGATCCTTTACTTACATTAGATTTATCTCCAAGATTAACAGCAGCGACCGGAATGGATGCACTTGCACATAATTTAGAAGCGTTTTGTGCACCAGGATATCATCCAATGGCTGATGGTATGGCAATAGAAGGAATGAAACTAATTAAAAATTCATTAATTAAAGCATTCACAAATGGAAAAGATGTTAAGGCTAGAATGGATTTACTTTCTGCTGCTTCAATGGGCTCGACTGCATTTCAGAAGGGACTGGGGGCAATTCACTCATTGAGCCACCCTGTAAATGGTAAATTCAATGTTCACCATGGCCTATCAAATGCAATATTTATGCCTTATGTTTTGACATTTAATAAACACTCAATTGAAAATAAAATAATATCGATTTGTGATTATCTTAATTTAAATAAAAATTTTGATAGTTTTTTAAATTGGATTTTAGACTTAAGAAATAATTTAAATATTCCGCATAAATTGTCGGATGTAATGGATTGTAATAATATTGATCTAGATGAACTTTCCTTAATGGCATTTGAAGATCCATCTACAGGAGGAAATCCTAAAAAATTAAGTCAAAATGATCTAAAAGAAATGTATATAAAAAGTATTTCTGGAGAATTATTTTAATGAAAAAAATATTGATAGTAGAAGGAAACTTACGAGAAGAAAATCAAAGTTTTTCTGAGGCGGGAATTCAAACACATACAGAAAGCCTTAAAGATAGTTTAGCTTATTTCACAGATAAATTAGAAACTCACGTGGTTAATCCTTCCTCAGATGAAAATATTGACAAAAATATAGATTCACTTGAGAGCTATGATGGCCTTATTTGGGGCGGAAGTAGCTTAAATATTTATAACAATACTCCAGAAATAAAAAGACAAATTGAATTTATGAAAGAGTGTCAGAAAAAAATTAAAAAAATTCTAGCAATATGTTGGGGTATGCAAGTAGCTGTGACTGCAGCAGGAGGTGAGGTAAAAAAAGCAATAAAAGGATCTCATAGAGGGATTGCTTCAAATATAGAAATTAATGAGAATGGTTTAAACCATCCACTTTATAAAAATAAAAATAAAAAATTTAATACACCAGCATTTAATTTTGATGAAGTAGTTACAATGCCAGAAAATTCAATTTTATTAGCCTCAAACTCAATAAATAATGTTCAAGGAATAAATTTTAATGTTGGTAATTGTAATATATGGGGCCTTCAATACCACCCTGAGATTACTTATAATAAAATGATCAATTTGATTATTTTTAGAAAAAAAAGACTTTTAGAAAAAGGTGCATTTAAAGATGAGAATGAGATAGATAATCACATTAAACATATAGAAACTGAGAATAATAAATTAGATAAAGTTTCTAGAATGAGAGAATTAGAGAATTGGTTAAACTACTTAAATTTAGAATAAACCTTCTATTTCACCCTTGTCATTTAATTTTATTGAGTCGGCCGCAGGAACTCTTGGAAGTCCTGGCATTGTCATAATTTCTCCACACACAACAACTATAAATTCTGCACCAGAAGAAAGTCTTACCTCTCTTACAGGTAAAACATGACCTGTAGGTGCACCTTTTAAATTTGGATCTGTTGAAAAACTGTATTGAGTTTTTGCAATACAAACAGGTAACTTACCATAACCCTTTTCCTCAAAATCTTTTAATTGTTGTCTAACTTTTGTATCAGCTACCACTTCAGATGCGCTATAAATTTCTTGTGCAATTTTTTCTATTTTTTTGAATAACGGAAGATCATCCTCATATAAAAATTTAAATGTATCTTTTTTATCTTCACAAATTTCTGCAACATTTTTAGCCAGTTCAATAGTTCCTTCACTTCCATTTGACCAATGAGTACATTTAGAGGCTTTTACTCCTTGCGTTTCACAAAAATCTAACAAGTTTTTCATTTCATCTTCAGTATCAGTAATAAAATGATTAACTGCAACAGTAACAGGTAATCCAAATTTTCTTATGTTATTTATATGTCTACGTAAATTTACCATTCCTTCTTTAAGTGCTGATACATTTTCTTTTTTTAAATCTTCTTTAGCAACTCCACCATGCATTTTCAGTGCTCTTATAGTTGCAACAATGACAACACAATCTGGTTTTAGACCAGATTTTCTACACTTAATATCCAGAAATTTTTCAGCTCCCAAATCAGCTCCGAATCCTGCCTCTGTTACAACGTAGTCAGCTAATTTAAGTCCAGCTTTAGTTGCAATAACTGAATTACATCCATGAGCAATATTTGCAAAAGGGCCACCATGAATTATTGCAGGATTGTTTTCTAGAGTTTGAGTTACATTAGGTCTTATTGCTTCCTTAAGCAAAACAGTCATGGGACCTTGTGCATTTAAATCTTTTGCATAAATTGCTTGCTTATCTCTAGTATAACCAATTGTAATATTTCCTATTCTGTTTTCTAAATCTTTTAAGTCTGTTGCTAAACAAAAAATAGCCATAAGCTCAGATGCAACTGTAATATCGAAACTATCTTGCCTTGGGTAACCATTAGCTACTCCTCCTAGATCAACAATAATAGATCTTAACGATCTATCATTCATATCTATTACCCTTCTCCAAACGACTCGTCTAACATCAATGTTAAGTTTGTTGCCCCAATAGATATGATTATCAATTAATGCAGATAATAAATTATGAGCAGATGTAATAGCATGAAAGTCACCTGTAAAATGAAGATTGATTTGTTCCATTGGTACTACTTGGGCATAACCACCACCAGCGGCTCCACCCTTCATTCCAAATGATGGACCAAGACTTGGTTCTCTTAGACAAACAATAGATTTTTTTCCAATTTTATTTAAACTGTCGTTTAAACCAACAGAAGTTGTAGTTTTACCCTCACCAGCTGGAGTAGGAGTAATTGCAGTAACTAAAATTAATTTGCCATTCTCTTCTTTAAGAGTATTTAAATATTCCAAATTTATTTTGGCTATGTGTCTACCCATTGGACTAAAAGCAAAATTTTCATCTGGTACTCCAACCTTAGAAAGAATATCTTTTATTGGTTGCATCTTAGCTTCTCGAGCTATTTGAATGTCAGATTTTACTTCGGTCATAAATAATCCAAATAAATTAAAAGTTTTTTATCTGTGACTTCTTATCCTTTTTTGAGATATTTGGAAACTTCTAAAAAATATATATAAAAAAAATAAGCACTATTTAAATTGATTGTTATAAAATTAATTGATGCAAAAATATTCTATATTTAACCTTGTTAAAAACGCTTTTTCAAACCATGAAAATTGGGATTTGGCTTGGAAAGATCCAACACCTAAAGAGGAATACGATGTTGTAATTATAGGTGGTGGAGGCCATGGTTTAGCTACAGCTTATTATCTTGCTAAAGAACATAATATTACAAATGTTGCAATTATAGAAAAAGGATGGATCGGTGGTGGAAACGTAGGGCGTAATACTACAATTATTAGATCCAATTACATGCATGACGAAAATGGTTTGTTCAGTGAGTTTGGAATGAATTTATGGAGAAAGATGAGTCAGGATCTGAATTACAATGTAATGTTTTCTCCAAGAGGAATAATTAATCTTGCGCATTCTGATGCACAAATGAATGCATATGCGAGAAGAGGAAATTCTATGAGATTAAATGGAATAGATGCTGTTCTTTTAAATAGAGAGCAAGTTAAAGAAATTATTCCAATGGCTGATTTTTCTGAAAACGTAAGATTTCCAATTTTTGGTGGCTTGATGCAACCAAGTGCAGGTACAGCAAGACATGATGCTGTTGCATGGGGTTATGCACGTCAGGCAGACTCAATGGGGGTAGATATAATTCAAAATTGTGAGGTGATAGGGTTTGATGTTTCCGCTGGAAAAATAAAGGGAATAAGAACTTCACGAGGAAATATTAAAGCAAAAAAAGTTGGTATTTGCGTTGCAGGCAGCACAAATATTTTAGCAGAAAAATTAAATATGACATTACCAATTGAAACTCATTTACTCCAAGCATGTGTTTCTGAGCCAGTTAAACCAGTTTTAGATAATGTAGTTACGTTTGGTGCAGGACACTTTTATGTAAGTCAATCTGACAAAGGTGAAATGGTAATGGGTGGTGATCTTGATGGATATAATAGTTATGCTCAGAGAGGAAATTTACCAACATTGCAACACGTTTTAACTGAGGGAATAGCGATGATGCCGTTTTTAAGTAAATTAAAAATGTTGAGAACTTGGGGCGGTATAATGGATATGTCAATGGATGGTTCACCAATTATAGATAAAACACATATTGAAGGATTGTATTTAAATTGTGGATGGTGCTACGGAGGATTTAAAGCGACGCCTGCATCAGGATGGACATTTGCACACACAATTGCACAAGACAGAGTTCACGAATTAAACGCTGGTTATAGTTTAAATAGATTCAGTACTGGCCATCTTATTGATGAAAAGGGACTTGGAACAAAAACCTGGATATCGTAAATGCTTTACATAAATTGCCCACACTGTGGAATGAGATCTCAAAATGAATTTTCATATGGTGGCGATGCAAGCGTTAAAAGACCAGAACTTAATATAGAAGTTTCTGATCAAGAATGGGATAATTTTGTTTACAATAGAAAAAGTTTAAGAGGAAAGCATTTAGAGCTATGGCAACATATTTCTGGATGTAGACAATGGATAAAGGTTGAGAGAGATACTGCAACACATGAAATTTTTAGAACCTTTAAAGCTGATGAGGAAGTTGCTTAATGACTCAAGCTTTTAGAATTGAAAATGGTGGGTTAATAAATAGAGATAAAAAATTATCTTTTAAATTTAATGGAAAAAATTACTTTGGATATGAGGGTGATACATTAGCTTCAGCTTTATTGGCAAATGGAGTTCATTTAGTGGGAAGAAGTTTTAAATATCACAGACCCAGAGGTTTCTTTGGAGCGGGTGTGGATGAACCTTATGCAGTTGTTCAACTTTATAGAAATGGTGAAACAGAACCAAATATTAAAGCAACAGAGCAGGAATTATTTGAAGGTTTAGAAGCAAAAAGTGTTAATTGTTGGCCAAGTGTCAATTTTGATATAGGTGCAATCAATAATTTTTTGAAAATTTTTTTACCAGCAGGTTTTTATTACAAAACTTTTATGTGGCCAAAAAGTTTTTGGTATCGAATTTATGAGCCTTTCATAAGAAAAGCAGCTGGTTTAGGTGTAGCTTCAACTAAACATGATAAAGAAAGGTATGAACATAAATACGAATATTGTGATTTATTAATTGCAGGCTCAGGACCTTCGGGATTAGCTGGTGCATATGCAGCAGCAAAAAATGGAGCCAAAGTAATTTTAGCAGAAGACAAACCAAGATTTGGTGGATCTTTACTAACTAGTGATGTCAATATTGGTAATCAATCAGGAAAAGATTGGGCTGAGGGAATAATTGCAGAACTTAAAACAATGCCAAATGTTGTTGTAAAAAATAGATCTCAAATTTTTGGATACTACGATCACAACATGCTTGTGATGTCCGAAAAAGTTAGTGATCATTTACCATCAACTAAAAAATATCACCCTAATAAAAGACTATGGTACATTCGTGCAAAAGAAGTTTTGATTTCCTCTGGATCAATTGAAAGACCAATAGTTTTTGGAAATAATGATACACCAGGAGTAATGCTTTCTTCAGCTGCTAAAGAATATTTAAAAGTATATGGTGTTTTAGTTGGAAGAAAACCATTGGTATTTACAAATAATGATAGTGGATACGAAACAGCAATTGAATTTAAAAAACATGGAGTAGATCCAGTTGTTTTAGATTCAAGAAAAAACGCTGAGTCAGAAATAATTGATGAAGCAAAAAATTTAGGAATTAACATTAAAAATTCATATGTTGTGGTTGCTGCACAAGGGTATAAAAAAGTAAAATCAGCAGATATAGCAACTATTTCTGAAGATAAAAAACAACTTGGTAAAATAGAAAGTATACAATGTGATTGTATTTGCGTTTCAGGTTTTTGGACACCAACCATTCATTTAGCCTCACAATCAGGAAATAAAACAAAGTTTAAAGAAGAAATTGATGCATTTGTTCCAGGACAATCAAAACAAAATGAAATCACTTTAGGTGCAGCTAATGGAGTATTTTCACTTGATGAAACATTAAAAACTTCATTTAAAGCAGGAAGTGAATTATCAAAAAAAATTACTGAAAATGATAATGAGATAGCTATTCCAAATGTTGTTGAAAAGAAATCTTCTCAACATGATAAGTTCTGGTGCGTTCCATTGCCGAAAGGTAAAAATTATAAAAGGTTTTTAGATTTCCAAAATGATGTAGCAGTATCTGATATAGAAATAGCTTTAAGAGAAGGGTATCGATCAATTGAACACGTAAAAAGATATACAACTCTAGGAATGGCAACAGATCAAGGAAAAACAAGTAATTTAAATGGATTACAATTAGTATCCGAAATTGAAAATAAAGTTGTTCCTGCAGTAGGTCATACAACTTTTAGACCCCCATACACTCCTGTTTCCATTGGCGCAATAGTAGGAAGAGAGGTCGGAAAACATTCAAAACCAACAAGAAAATCTCCAATGCATTCATGGCATGAAAAAAATAATGCAGTTTTTGTTGATGCAGGTATTTGGTTGAGACCTCGTTATTATAAAAGAGGAAATGAAAATTTATTTGAGGCCTCTAAAAGAGAGGCTAAAAATGTAAGAACAAATGTTGGAGTTTGTGACGTAACAACTTTAGGAAAAATTGATGTGAAAGGTCCTGATGCAGCAGAGTTATTAAATAGAGTTTATACTAATGCATGGTTGAAGCTACCAGTTGGCAAAGCAAGATACGGTGTAATGTTAAGAGAAGATGGAATTGTTATGGATGACGGAACAACCACAAGAATTTCGGAAAATCATTATCATATGACCACTACTACAGCTCAAGCAGCAAACGTTCTTTCTCATTTAGAATATTATTTGCAATTAGTTTGGCCTGAATTAAATGTGAATGTGGTTTCAACCACAGAACAATGGGCTGGAGCAGCTATTGCTGGACCTAAATCTCGGGATTTATTACAAAAATTATTTCCAAATTCTGATGTATCAAATGAAGGCTTACCTTTTATGGGCTATATGGAGGGAGATTTATTTGGTGTTAAAGCAAGAATATTTAGAATTTCGTTTTCAGGCGAACTTGCTTATGAAGTAAATGTTGAGTCTGATTATGGAAATTTTATGTGGGAAAAAATAATTGAAGTTGGTGAAAAATTTAATATTCAACCATATGGAACAGAAGCATTATCAACTCTTAGAATTGAAATGGGACATGTTGCTGGATCAGAACTTGATGGTAGAACAATTCCATTCGATAACGCCTTAGAAGGTCTTGTTAGTAAAAAGAAAGATTTTATTGGAAAAAGATCATTACAACGATCTGCATTTATAGCTGAAGATAGACAGAGAATAGTGGGGGTAGTTCCATTAGACAAACAAACAAGTATACCAGAAGGCTCTCACTTAGTTAAAGATGATAAGGCACCATTGCCAAATCCAAAGTTGGGCCATATCTCTGCATCATGTTGGAGTGTTGAATATGATAATCCCTTTTCTTTAGCAATTTTGAAAGATGGAAAAAATATGATAGGTCAAAAACTTTTTGCAATGTCACCACTTAAAAATAAAGTAATACCAGTGGAGATAGTTTCATCACATTACGTAGACCCAAAAGGTGAAAGAGTTAGATCATGACATTAATTTCAGCTTTATCAAATGTTCATGCAAAAGGTCAATTTGGAGATTATGAAGGTAAAAATGAAAATGATTTACTTAAAATATCTGAAATCAAAAATTTATTAATTGTTCAAATAGTTCAGTACAAAAATTCTTCACTTTCATTTGAGGGTATTGATATTGATGGTTTAAAATTAAAAAATGAACCTTTAACTGTAGTATTTAATGAAAATACAAGGATTATGTGGAATGGACCAAAAAACTGGCTTTTAGTTTCAACAAAAAAAGATTTAATTAAAAATGTATCAGATAATTTTAAAGATTCAGATTTTGCTATAACAGATTTATCTCATTCTAGAGCTATTATTGAAATAGAAGGAAATGATGTTATTGAAGTTTTGAAAAAAGGATGTCCTTTTAATTTTAATACATTGGATAAAAATAATTCAATTAACTCAACTTATAATGGAATAGCTTTTACTGTAGATAGGTTGGGTGAAAATCCAAATAAAGTAAGGTTATTTGCTCTAAGAAGTTTTGGCGAATCTTTATATCATTCAATCACAGATGCATCTCTAGAGTTTGGCTTTGAAACTTTATAACTTAAATTTTCAATCTCTTGTTGCAATATAAACACCTATAGAAGTAATTAGAAATCCAATTAAATCTAAACTAGTTAAACTTTCATTTAAAAAAAGCCATGCCATAAAAGCAGACGTTGCAGGAATTAAAAAAAATATAGAAACAGTTTTACTCGCTGAGTTATTTTTTATTAAATACATCAATATTGTAAATGCACCAAATGATACTAAAAATATTTGATGACTCATTGCAATGATAAATGTTTGTGAGAAATCAATATATGGATCAACAAATAAAATTATTATTAATAAATGAAATATGCATCCACCAATAGCTTGATTCATGTTACTTATAGATAAAGGCAAGTTGTTACTCAATTTTTTTTGCCATAAAGTTGAAAATGTAATTGCTAACAAAGCTATTATTGTTGCGATCAACCCCGCTGCTGGTATTTTTGAACCAATATCAAATCCCAATACAAGTCCTGCGCCAGCAAATCCCAATAAAACTCCTATCCATTGTTTTGTAGATACATTCTCATTTAATATGGGACCACTTAATGCATTTGTGAGAACTGGTTGAAGGGTTACAATTAATGCTGCAATTGCTGTAGGCATTCCTATTGAAATTGAGTAAAATACACCACCAAGATAAAAACCATGAAATAAGACGCCACTAAAAAAAGATTCAAAAAAGTTTCTTTTGCTTACTAGAATTTTTTGTTTTGAATAAATAGAAAATAAAAAAAAACCAAAAGCAACTAAAGCAAATCTAAAAGCTAGAGCTGCAAATGGATCGCTGTTATCTATAATAGGTTTAGTGGTTATGAATGCGGAAGACCATAGAATTATAAATATAAAAGGAAAAATTTTAATCATTATATTCAATAAACAAATAAATTAAGTAAAATCAAATAAATCAACACCTATAATGAACAAATTAAATATAGATATGAAATATCAAATCATCTATTGTTCAACTATGAGGTTTAGACTATTAAGAATTTTAACAGTTATAATATCTTTTTTCTTTTTGACGGGTTTTGTACCTATTCTTTCAATAGTTGGTCCAAGCGTGACAGCAATTACCTCAGGTAATATCTATAAAGCTAGTGCTCAATTCATTATTAATCAACATATAGAAAAAGAAACTGGAAAAAATTCTTTAACTTTAATTAAAGAAACGTTGGTTAAAGAAGAAATAGAAAATAAAATTCAAAAAAATTCGTTTGATGAAGACTTAAGACAATTAGTTGAAACAAGAATTAAAATGACTAGACAAAAATTAGATAATCAAAATTTACAAAAATTACTTAAAAAACGAATAGAAGTTACTAGATCATTACTTTATATAAATAATACTACTCAATAAGATTTAAATATATCAAATCTTCTTGATCAGTTTCTTTGCACCACATTTCATAGCTTTCACAAACTCTCCACAAGTGATTAAAAGCTCTCTGTGAAATTTCTAGTGGAAAATGACTCTTAGTATAATAAAGCTTTGGTATCTTCATTAAAAATTTAACCATGGAATCTTTTTGAAGTTCTAAAAGTCTTAAAGTTTCTTCATTAATTTTTTTTTTAGTTATTTGGTCAATAAATTTATTATTCTTAAGTTCTAAAAACCATTTATCATGAAATTCTCCAGAACTTAAAATGTCATATTCCTTAGTAGTCATAAAAATTTCAAAAGCTTGTATATTATTGATTTCAAGATTTTGTTTTTTAATTTCTATTATATTTGAATAAACAAATTCAGCTGCTCTCAACACATATGGCTTTTCAGTCTTGTTAGACATAAACTAATTTTTATGCTTAACCATAGCTGAATTAGCCAAAATTAAGTTAGGATCTAAGAAAACTTTTGAGGATTTAACATTTTTAAATGATTTAAATGCAAAAATCGCAATTGGGAGTTCTGTACAACCTAAAATAATTTTTTTACACTTCATTTTAATTAATGAATCAATTGCAGGTTTAATTGTTTTTGCTGCTGCCTTTACATTGCCCATTTTAACTAATTTAATTGCTTTATTAACTGACCGTTTTTGTATTTTTTGAGATGGTTCTATTAATTGATAATCTTTTTCAAAAAATTTTTTATAAACTCCTGTTTTAAGAGTACCTTCAGTTGCCAAGAGACCAACTTTGGAGTTTTTCTTACATTTTTTTTTAGTAAATTTGAAAACTTCTTTTGGCATATTAATTATTGGAATATTGATTTTATTTTGTAAATCATCAAACCAATAATGAGCCGTATTACAAGGGATAACTATAAATTTACATTTATTTTTTTCTAGAAGCTTACAACCTTTGAGCAAACTCTTTAAAACTTTGTTATATTTTTCTCTACTTGTTTTATTTGTAGATTTGTTAGAAAGATTTTTAGTTTGAGAGCCTATGGACTCGGGTCTACCTGGAATATTTGATTTGTTATAAAGTAAAAATAACGGATACTCTTGATCAATCTTTCCTCTATTTAGAACAGCAAGTTTGTTACAAAAATCAAGACCAGCTTGAGTTCCCATTCCACCTAAAATTCCAATCATATTTTTGATTAATTTATTAATTTTTTAATTTAATTCTATAATTAATAATTGTGTTTAAAGGTTGTTATTAAATAAGGAATTGGCTGAATATTTAATTTGTTATTACAAATAAAATTTTCAGCCAATAGGAAGTGTGAAATTATGCAGTTTTTAAGTTAACTGCTGAAGGACCTTTAGGACCATCTTCAACATCGAAAGTCAAAGCTTGACCCTCATCTAAACCGTTCATACCAGCGTCTCTTACTGCTGAAACATGTACAAACACATCTTTTTCTTTATCTTCTCTTTCAATAAAACCAAAACCTTTGGTTGGATTGAACCATTTTACTTTACCTTGTAGACTCATATTTATCTTCTTACTTTTTGTTATGTTTAATTATTACTTATAATTAAGTAATATTGGCTTTCTTTAGATTTTATTGGGTTTTGTCAACAAAATATATCAACAATTAAAAAATAATTTTTATCTATCATCAATAAGCTTAGTTAAATAAACAGAATTGATGTCTTCTTTATAGTGTGCAAAAGGCTCGCATACTGTAAAACCAGTTTTTTTGAAAAGTTTTCTTGCTGGTATGAAAAAATCACCTGCTCCTGTTTCAATACTTAATCTTTTTATTTTAAGTTTTTTAGCTTCAGTAATTAAATGATTAATTACATTAATCCCTTGCCCTTGCTTTCTAAAATTGTCGTGAATTCTTATCGACTTAAATTCCCCATGTTCTTTATCTAAAAATTTTAAAGCACCGCAACCAATCAGTTTTTCATTATCCCACAAACTCCAAAATTTAATTGATGGTACTTTTAAACCTGGAATATCCAGGACGTGAGCACTTCCCTCTGGAGAAGCAGCTCTAAGCTCTATAAAATGTTTGGTTAGAAGCTCATTTACTTCTGGATTATCAAAATTGCCTTCTATGGATTTTAACATTTATACTAAAGTTGTGATATGACCCATTTTTCTTTTTTCTTTTATATCTTTTTTTAAATAATCAAAGAAAAATTCATTTTCATTAAACTTTTGTATATTTCTATAATGAGTAATTTGATCGCCAAGCAAATTCATCATTTTAGCATTAGATATTTTTTTTATAGGAATTTGCTCTAAACCACATACAGCTCTTACATGATTTTCAAATTGACTCACATTAAAAGCATTTATTGTTAAATGTCCTGAGTTATGTACTCTAGGTGCAATCTCATTAACATAAAGATTATCATTTCTGTCAATAAAAAATTCCACACATAAAGTTCCTATATATTTAAGCTCTTCAGCAATTAGCATTGCCCAATCTTTAGATTGAATAAAAATCTTTTCATTAATATCCGCAGGTATTTTTGAATATTTTAAAATTTGATCTTCGTGTGAGTTTTCTATTGGTTCATAAATTTCATATTTATTATTACTAAACCTTGTAATTATAATTGAAATTTCTTTTTTTAATTTGACAAGTTTTTCAAGAATATATCCTTTTGAAAAATCAATGTTCAATGAATTAAGATCTTCACTTGATTTAATTGGATATTGACCCTTGCCATCATAACCAAGTGTTGTTGTTTTTAATATTCCTGGTAAAAAATCTTCTAAGGCATCGATGTCAGATTTTTTTTCAATTGAAACATATCTGGTTGTTCTAATATTTAATTTATTAACAAAATCTTTTTCAGCCAATCGATGTTGAATTAATCTGTTAACAGAGGGTTTTGGTAAAACAGTTTTAAATTTGTTTATTTCATTTAATGTTTCATATGGAATATTTTCAAATTCATAAGTGACAAAATCAACTTGATTTATAAATTCTGATATCTTTTCTTTATTATCATAATTTCCATTAATAAATTGATTACAAAAATTTTGTGCTGGTGCATCTATATCATCACAAAAAATAACTGTTTTAACATTTAATTTTTTTGCTGCTATTGCAAGCATACTTCCAAGTTGACCACCCCCAATGATACCAAGAGTAATTTCTGACATTTTATTTTGGAGATTTCTTTACAGATTTAGTTTGTGATGTTCTAAAATTTTTAAGTTTTTTTCGAACATTGGAATTATTATTAGCAATTATTGCTGCTGCTAATAAAGCAGCATTAATAGCGCCGTCTTCTCCTATAGCAAGAGTTCCTACAGGAATTCCTTTAGGCATTTGTACAATTGATAACAAACTATCCAAACCTTTAAGTTTTTTACTTTCAACAGGAACACCAAGTACTGGCACATGTGTAAGTGCTGATACCATACCTGGAAGATGAGCAGATCCTCCGGCACCCGCAATAATTACTCCTATATTATTTTGCTCAACTTTTGCAGCATATTCATACATTCTTTGTGGTGTTCTGTGAGCAGATATAATTTTTGTTTCAAATGAAACTCCAATTTTTTTTAGGGTTTTTTCGGCTAGTTTCATTACTTTATAGTCAGATTGACTTCCCATTATGATTGAAACTTTTAATTTACTATTTTTTTTCATGAAAATTGATCAATCTGTTTATTTCAAAATTAACTTAAAATTTCAATAAAAATTAATAGTATTTAAAATACATATTGATTAGAGTTAAGCATACTATGAATTATAAAATCGATAATCTTCAATATTGTAATTGGTCTAGGAAAATCTTTGAGATCAATAGATCTGCCGGATTAGATGCTGTCCATGTTACCATTGTCTACCATGAAGATTTTGATGAATTACAACTTGAAATTAAAAAATGGGAAAAATTATTTCATGAAAATTCTGATTTAATTTTTCTTGGTAAGAATTTCCAAGATATTGATAGAGCTAATAAAGAAAACAAAACTGCAATATTTTTTGGTTTTCAAAACTGTTCACCAATTGAAGATGACATAAATCTTGTTGAAAAGGTCCATCAATTAGGATGCAGATTTATGCAACTTACTTATAATAACCAGTCTTTGCTAGCAACAGGTTGTTATGAAAAAGTAGATAGCGGAGTTACAAATTTTGGACGTGAGGTTATAAGAGAAATGAATAGAGTCGGCCTCGTGGTAGACATGTCACATTCTGCAGAAAAAAGTACTCTAGATGCAATTGAATTCAGTGAAAAACCAATAGCAATTACTCATGCTAACCCTTCTTTTTGGCATCCAGCTAAAAGAAATAAATCCTCAGATTTATTAAAAATTTTGAGTGATAGTGGTGGTATGTTGGGTTTATCATTATACCCTCATCACTTAAAAGATAACACAAATTGTACTCTTGATAGTTTTTGTGAAATGGTGGCAAAAACAGCTGAAATAATGGATGTAAAAAAAATAGGAATAGGATCAGATCTTTGTTTAGACCATCCAGATACTGTTGTTGAATGGATGAGAAATGGTTCTTGGTCTAAAAGTAAAAATTATGGTGAAGGTTCGAAAAATAAACCAGGTTTTCCTAAACAACCTGACTGGTTTCTTGATGCAAGAGGGCTCTCAAATATTGAAAAAGGTCTAAAAAAAGCAGGTTTTTCAGATATCGAGACACATGGAATACTTGGAAATAACTGGTACAATTTTTATAAAACTATTTAATTATGAAAGTTGAATTAAGAGACCCAAATAAGATAATGAAATTATCAAGGCTAGGATCTTTTCATCAATCAAAATTATCTTTTTTAAGAAGTTTTCTTAATGAATTTAAAGAGTGGGAATATAAAAAAGATTTATTTAATTTAAATGAAAATGGTTTTGGAGAAGCTGTTTATTCATTTAAAAAAAATAAAAGAGTTTATTCTTTAATTTGTTTTGCAAATGAAATCAAAGATGAAGAAAGATCAGATAGAGTTATTGCAACAAAATGGGATGCAGCTTTTACATTACATGATGGAGTTCCTACAAAAAAAGACATTGAAAGATTAAAAAATGAAGTTCCAAAACAAGAAGTTGGCAGACTTTCTTATAAAGAATTAACTTTATCGAGAGCAAACAAATCAGTAAGAATTTATAATCATGTAGTTGAAAGTTTGAGCAAAGGTAAGCAGCCAGATTTAAACTTATTATCAAAAGTAGGCTATTTATATAGGACTACAGCAGTATATGGCTCAGGCAAATTTGGTCTTGCAGATCGATTTAGAATTAAAAATCGTGAAGAAATTAATGGTCCATTCAGATTAGAAATGATGTTGGTTTATTTGGTAAGACAATTTACTTTTGATCAAGTTAATCATGTTGCTTATCATAAAAATCCAAAAACAGCTGTTAAGCTAGATGATAATATTTGTAAAAACTTGGGAATAGGTAATTCCACAGGCTTGGGTATGGCTCCATTTATAGTCAATCACCCAACTCTATTAAATAATTGGATTTTAAGTAGAGAAAAAGCACTTAAGAAAATTAGAGAAATCAAAGATGTAGAAAGTCAAGATAGTGATTTGTTTATAGATTGTGTAAAAAAATCTTTAAAAAATATTACAAGCTGGAATACTGATAGCGAATATCAGCAAAAAAAAATTTCTTCATTATTAAAGGATGTTGAAAAATTCTTAAATTTTATAGATAAAGATTTTAATTTTAAGAGCGAATATCCTTTTAACAAAATCTATAAATGGTTAGAGGAGAATACTTGTGAGGAATGTATTGAATACACTGTTTCAATAATGATGGAACCTTATAATAATATTGTAAATCCTTTGGTAAAAGAAATGAGTTCAGATGAAGAAAAATATTTTAATATTCCAACTTATAGAAAAGTTGATGAATTGAGGAATATCATTGAAGCAAAGTATCCTAATATTCTAGATATTAATTTTGAAGAAAAAGAAAATAATAAAAACTTTTGGTTTATTTCAAAAAATAAAGAAGAACCTAGATTGGCAGATCGTTTTGAAGAACATGGATCAGAATTAGAACAACCTTTGGCAATAGCAAGAGATATAAAAAAACTTTATGACAAATTATTAGTCTCAAAAAATAGTTTAACTATTGCTGAGTTTTTAATATCAAATTCTGAGTTAAGACATGTGGTAAGAAGAGCGTTTATTGTAGAAAAATTTCCTTATTCAGAAATACAAGATAATACAATTGGTAAAGATTTAATGCCAATTGATATGCTAAGACTAAAATTATCTTTTTTTGGGGCATTAAAATTTGATCCACGATCTGACAAATGGCTAAGAATTTGCATGTTCCAAGGTGCTCCACTTCCAAATGAGTTAAAAAGTTATGACGAGCAGTGGGTATATAAAACTAATATTTAATAATGAAATCACTTAGTGAAATTGAAACTACTGTTAAAAGAGCTTCGAAGGCAGCAGGATATTCCTGGGGAGTTTCTGAGGAAACAGGAAAAAGTATAAGATTGTTAGAGCTATTTAGTTTACCAGGTATTAAGCACCTTAATGAATATTTTAATCAAAAAAATAAAAGTAAATTTGAAAATTTAAATTTAATTAGTGAGAATAACTCTTCATCAAATAATCCTTACTGCCCAATTACTTTAGGTGTTAGTTTTTTAGATCAAATAAATGTTTTAGAAAATTTAAAAAAAATTGAGTTTAAAAATGTTGCTTATCCAATAATTTTTATTTCCTTCATAAGTCGTTCATCAGAAATTATTGGAAAAAAAATTAATGTAAAAATAGATGAAAAAAAAATGTTACTAAATCTAAATGTAAATATTATTTCAAATTTTATTGATCATGAATTTCCAAAGATAGCGAATACAATTGAGGTCAATCTACTTGAAAATGAAGATAACTTTAGAGACGATGAATGGAATAATTTATACAACTTATCCGAAGAAACTTTTGTAGAAGAGAGTGACAGTTTAAAAAAGGGTGCGGCAGGTGCTGGTTTGACAGATAATGATTGATAAAATTGATGAAAAAAATCTAAAGGTAGATACTGAAGAATTAAACAATATTTGTGATGAATGCAAAGAGGAAGACGAGAGTGTTACTCAAAATTTAATTCTTACCGGGTTTAAATTATGTAAATCTTGTAGAGTATCTAAGACTATATTTCCACTTTAACTGATTTGACTTACTGGAAGCATATTCATTCTACTCATTACAAATGAGATAGATAAAAATGCAATAATTAAAAAGGATAAAAGCACTATCCCAAAAGATTTAAAATTAGATTTTAAACTCAATATTTGTTTGGTTGAAATTATTAAACCTGCAAAAATCCAGAACTGAGTAAGAAAAATTATTGGTATCATTAAATCTGGTGTGACTGCAAAAAATCTTAATAAACCAGGGGCATGTGCAAATCCAACAGCTGTTAAAACTTTTTTGAATGAAACTTTGGTTTGCTTATCAGGAAATAATTTAACTCCAATTACAAAAATAAAAATCGCCCATATTAGCCAAGTAACTATTGCAGTTAGACCAGACATTGCAATAGCTGTTTTAATTATGGTATTAGCTGCTACTGCTCCAGCGATACCATCTAGGATCATTATAATCCCAGCAAAGTATATTGATGCTTCTCCAAAATTTTTATTATCCGAATAAAGAGTTTTGTCTAATTTAATTGACTTAAAAATAATATTTAAAAATTCAGCAAACATTAATTTTTTTTATTTTTATTTTTTTGAGCCTTATAAGAAACAATTAATGGAAATATTATTAAAGCAATAGCAATAATAATGCAAACTGCTATTAAAAAACTTTTGGTCATTAGAATTGAAAAGGGGAGCCGAAATTAGCTCCCCCATAGTAAATTTTAGCCTTTTACAACTTCTCTTGTATTTGCGTTGAAAGATTCTTTAAATGGAATATCCACAACCACAGCATCCACAGGTGTTCCTGGAGTATCTGAGTATTTTTCTGGAAGATGAACTTTAAACTTAGTTCCAACTTTTCCTTTTGGAAATCCATTAGGGTTTAAAGTTCCATCAAATGGAACGTATCCCATAGCAATATTAGTTTTCTTTTCTGGATGCCACCATGGTGAAGTAATAAATCCAACTGGATCTCCACCATTTTCTGGTGATACCAACCAAAAGTCAGGTGCATAATCGTCAATAGGTTTACCACCTAACTCCATTCCAACTAATTGAAGTTTATATGGTTTTTTTCCAGCTTTTATATCTGCTCCCATTTTCTCCAAAGCAGCTTTACCAACATAGTCAGCTTTTTTATTCCATTCACCTTTACCAGATAATGAAACTTGATAACCTAAATTACATTGAAATGGATTATGTTGTTGATCCATGTCTTGCCCCCAAGAAAGAATACCAGCTTGTATTCTTCTGTGGTGCGCAGGCGCAATAACCATCAACTTATGTTTTTTTCCTGCTTCCAATACTGCATTCCACATATCTTCAGCATATAAAGTTGCATTTCTTAAATAAATCTCATAACCAGCTTCTCCTGAAAAACCAGATTGAGAAATTACACAACTTCTTCCACCAATTGTTGCTTCTGCTAATCCATAGAAAGGCATATTGTCAAAATCAACTTGGTCTCCACAAAGATCTTTCATTAAAGCTTTTGATTTAGGACCTTGAATTTGTACAGGACATGCATCAATTTCCTCAATTGTACAGTTAAATCTTCCATCTGCATTTACACCTTGTAAATACATTCCAATATCAGAGTCTGATAATGAAAACCAAAATTCATCTTTTGAAATTCTTAAAAGAATTGGATCATTTAAAACTCCTCCATAAGCATTACATAAGATTACATACCTAGCTCTCATAGGAGAAATTTTTGTTGCATCTCTAGTTATAACGTAGTCAGTAAATTTTTCTGCATCAGGACCTTTTGCCCAAGCTACTTGTTCTTCATACATTTGTTGACATTGTTTGTGAGTATTAGGATCCCCTGGATCAAATACATTTGTATTAGCCACGTCTCCGCAAACCATAAGATCTAAATCTTTAAACTCAGCGGCAGCATCTTTTGCAATTTTAAGAGCACCTTTTTGCATTGGTTCTAACAAATGTTCTTTACCAATTATTCTGAGCTTTTCTCTATGACCGTAATAAGTAAATGCTTGAACAACATCAGATCCCGCTCTAATAAATTCTCTATGTAACTGAGTTACTACCTCAGGATGTTCCATAACAACTTCTGGAACAAATGGACCTGCTGAAAGATAACCCCTTCTTTCCATTGCAAAAAGATAGCCTTCTGCACACATTATTGGACCTTCATTTAATCTTGTAATAAGATCTTTTTTCATAATTTACCCTCTCATTTAGTTAAATTGGTTGCAACCCACTTATGAAACATCAAAGTAGGAGTATCCATTACAGGTGAAAAATTCCCACCATTGTAAGCTGGAGAATTTCGCCCGTTTTGCATTCCTTCTATTGCAGTTACATCTTCATTCATGACTTCTTGCCAAAATGCAAAATTTTTTTCTCTTATGTCTTTAAACTCATCACTAGAGGCACTTTCGTCTCCAACATAATATAATTCAAAATGTTCTTTAGTTTGATTGTTAGAAATTGGCTCTAACCAAAATGCATAGAAATGATCAATATGTATTCCTAACATTACGTTTGGATATAATGATACATATTCAGATTTTTCATAAAGTTCAGTAGGCCAGTTAGGAAAGCATTTAAATTTAATGTTTCCATCAAACTGTTGTGAATATTTATTACTTCCTTGTCCTGAAAAATTTAAATTCTCATCTTCAATATGATAGTGATCTGAAATATTTGAAACTTTATTTAGTTCTGGATGTATCCATGGCAAATGATAACTTTCACAATAATTCTCAATTGCAAATTTCCAATTACTATTTACTGTCATATTAAAATATCCGTTATCAGCCGAATGTCTTATTAAATTTTGATCTTTTTTAGAAATAAACTTAGACCATCTATCCTCTAGAGGTTTAATAAAATCTTCAAATGGTTTTGCATTAGAATTTATATTGATAAAAATTAAATCCATCCAAATATTTGATTTAATTTCTTTTAAGTTACTATTGTTTTTATCAAACTCTTCAACCTCATGTTTTCCTAGTCCTCCTATATGTGGAGTAACAGTTAATTTTCCATTAAAATCATAGGACCAAGAATGATAAGGGCATCTTATTACATTTTTTAATTTACATTCCTGATCAACTAATTTGAAACCTCTATGACTACAAACATTATGAAAAACTTTTACTTCATTCTCTTTGTTTCTAACTATTAGTATTGGTATTCCTAAAAGATTAAAAGGTTTTGCATCGCCTGGATTTGGTACAGAGCTTGCAACCCCAA
>CABZSV010000001.1 GCA_902528575.1 uncultured Pelagibacteraceae bacterium | reverse complement strand
GTTGGGATAAACTTTGATAACACCAAAATTGAAAATCCAAAAACAATCGTAATTGAAGTGTTTAGTATAGCAACACCAACAGTTGAATGACACGTTTTTAATGTTTTGTTATAATCCTTTATTTTATTAAACTCTTCTTTAAATCTATAAATATAGTGAATGCTATTATCTACAGCGATTCCAATTGTAATTGCTGCAATTGTTATCGTCATCATGTCCAAAGGTATTCCTAACAATCCAATTATTCCTAGTATAAAAAAAGCAGCAATAAAGTTTGGAACAACGCCAATTAATGAAAGTTTGATATTTCTAAATAAGATTATAAACATTGAAAATATTCCAATCATAACCAATCCTAATGTTAATATCTGAGATTTAAATAAGCTTTGTAACAAGTTATTAAATAATATTAATACACCTGCTAATTTGAAATCTTTTTCTTCTAAACCAAATTTATCTTTTAGATCAAAATTGATTTTGTTAATTAAATCATTTCTTCTTAAATCTTCCTGTGAGTCTATAATTCTTAAACTAATTCGAGCCTCATTATCTTTAATTGAAAGATAGGGATCAATGATTTCGGTTTTAATACTCTCAGGAATTTTTGAGTACAGCACTCCCATTTCTAAAGTACCTAAAGGCTTATTATTATTTAATTGAGTAGCTACTTCAATAATTGATGAAAAAGATAGAACTTTACCAATTTCTGGTAAGCTATCTAAATAATTATGAACAGATGTAATTAGATCAATTTTATCTTTGGTAAACCAGTATTTTTCATCATTAGTATCTTCTTCATCGCCCCAATCATCAAATTCATCATCTTCTTCAGATTTTTTCACTTTTTCTTTCGCAGGAAATTTTAAAATAACCTCTAAAGGAGTGGTGCCACCTAGCTCTTCATCTATAAGCTTCATACCCTTATAAATTTCGGTATTCTTATCAAAGTAGTTTATAAAACTATTTTCAACTTCAAGCTTACTTATTCCAACAATACTGAAAATTATAACTATTCCAGTAACTAAGAAGATTAAGTTTTTATTATTAAGAGAAATAAGACCAAGTAAATTTGTAATTTTAGATTTTTGTTCTTTTTTAACTGAAATATTATTTGTGGGTGCAAAGTTTAAAAGGGTAGGTAGTAGAGTAAATGTAATTATAAATGATGTAATTAAACCAAAAGTCATCATCCAACCAAAATCAATGATAGGTTTTATTTCACTAAAAATTAAAGATAAGAATGCAAAAATTGTCGTTAGAACAGTATAAAGAATTGGCCAAAACATTTTTGAAGTAGTTAAGGATATAATCTCAAAATTATTTTTTGACGGAAAATCTTTTTTAATTTGAAGAAACCTAGTGCTCATATGAATATTCATTGCCATTGTTAAAATCAACATCAGTGCAATAAAATTTGACGAGATAACTGTAACTTTCCATCCTAGTAGTCCAAGTAACCCCATCATAATTATCACGGAAAAAAGACAACTGCTTATAGGAACCACAATCCAAAGAAGATTTCTAAAAACAAACCATAAAGTAGCAATTATAAATAATAGAACTCCCAAACCAAAAACAATTATATCACTTTTGATAAAAGTCATCATATCATCAGCAATCATTGGTATTCCTCCAAGATATATTTTTCCAACATCGCCGTAACTTTGAATAACTTGTCTAATTTCTAAAATATTCTGATGGTTTTGTTTTTTGATTTGATCTTTAATGAGTTCAACTTCTTCTTTTGATTTATTTCCTATATCATTTAATTTTTGAGACTGTTTAATATTAACAATAATACCACTTGTTTTACCATCCTCACTAATTACAAAATTTCTAAAAACAGGACTATTTAAAATTTCTTTAAAACCTCGATCTCTATCAACATCTTCATCTTTTAATGTTTTAAAGCTTTCAAGTCTTTCTTGAAGGGGTGCATCAGAATTGTTTAAAAGTGGAATGTCTAATAATGTAATTACACTATGGACCCAGTTGAGACTTTGAATTTTATATTTTAAGCTTAATAAATTGTTAATTGAAGAGTCAGTTACCATTCCATCATTAGGCGTATAGGTAAGAATTAAAAATTCTTTAGAACCATATCTTTCAGAAACCTCTTTCAAATATGCTAAATCTGGGTCGCCTTCTATTAATAGGGTTTCTGATGAGGCATCTAGCCTAAAATTTTTTGAATAGTATCCAAAACTTAAAATCGCAACAATTAACAATACAAATATTGCTTTGGGATTTTTGAGGATAACGTTTTGATAAATATGAGCTATCATTCAAGCTCTTTATATTGGAATTTAACTTGATTGAGTATCCTTAAATTTTGTAAATCTTTCCTCAAATTCAAGAGTTACATTACCAATAGGTCCGTGTCTTTGTTTCCCAATTATTATTTGAGCTAAATGTGCAACTTCATTCATTTTTGCTTGCCACTCTGCATGTTCAACTGTTGCTTCTCTTGGCTCTTTTCTCTGTAAATAATACCCTTCTCTATATACAAACATTACAACATCTGCATCTTGTTCAATAGATCCAGATTCTCTTAAGTCTGCCAATTGAGGCTTATGATCATCTCTTTGTTCTACTTGTCGAGATAATTGTGAAAGAGCTACTACAGGAACAGAAAGTTCTTTAGCTATTGCCTTAAGACCTTGTGTAATTTGTGAAATTTCTTGAACTCTTCCATCTTTATTAAATGTAGTTCCTCTCATCAATTGAATGTAATCGACCACTATCATATCAAGGCCAAAAAGCCTTTTTATACGTCTTGCTCTATTGCTGAGAGCAGCAATACTTATTGCTGGTGTTTCATCTATATAAAGAGGAAGTTCAGAAATATTTTTTGATGTTTCTAAAAATTTATCAAATTGATCATCTGAAATTCTTCCTCTTCTGATATCGTTAGAACTAATTCTTGCTTGTTCAGAAATAATTCGTGTGGATAATTGTTCTGAAGACATTTCAAGTGAAAAAAAAGCTATAGACGATCTCTTGCCACTTTCTTGTAATTTTTGAGCAGCGTTAAAAGCAATATTTGTTGCTAATGAAGTTTTACCCATTGATGGTCGACCAGCAATAATAATTAAATCTGATTGATGTAAACCACCAAGTTTATCATCTAAGTCTCTTAAACCAGTTGGTACGCCAACGATTCCTTCTTCATTTTTATAAGCCGCTGAAGCCATTTCAATTGTTTGTTTCATTGCTTCATCAAATTTTACTAATGAGGAATTGAAGGAACCTTTTTCGGCTAAATCGAATAATAATCTTTCAGAACTTTCGATTATAGATTGCCCATTAGTATCTAAATCGTTTATTTTTGCACTATCAATAGTTTGTTCTGAAATTTTTATTAATTCTCTTCTAACAAACATATCGTAAATTATTTTTGAATATTCTATTGCTTGCCTGACAGATGTTGAAAACTTTGTAATTTTGACTAAATATTCTGGAACATTAAGTTCATCTTTTTCATCTTCAAAATAATTTTTTAAGGTAATTGGGTTAGCTAACATTCCTTTAAAAATAAGACTTTCAACTGCCTCAAATATTTTTTGATGCATTGGATCATAAAAGTTAATACTGGAAATTATTGTATTTATTTCATCAAAAATATCATTGCTTACAAGGATAGATCCTATAACAGCTTGTTCAGCTTCAATGTTATTTGGCAATTCTTTAAATTGATCTTTGACTAAACTTAAATTGTTTTCCATGTATATAAAATTACATGAAAATTGATTAAATCAAATTTTAAATTAGTGCTGGGGAAAAGAATGTATAATTATTGAATTGTATCAGCTGAGGAAACATTAATTGTAATTTCTACATCAACTTCTGAGTGTAAAGAGATTTTAACTTTAAATTTTCCTAAAGCTTTTATTTCTTCGACTGGTTGTATCATTGAAGGTTTAATATCAATTTTGCTTTCTTCTTGTATTAGTTTAGAAATTTCAGTTGGTTTAACTGAACCATACAACTCATTATTTTCTGTGCTTAACTTTTTAACTGAATACTCTTTAGCATTAATTTGTTCAGCGATTTTAGAAGCTTCTTTTTTCTTTTCGTTATCTTTTTTAGACAATTCAGCTTTTATGTTTTCAACTTCTTTTATGTTTTCTTTTGATGCATAAAGAGCTTTTTTATTAGCTATTAAAAAATTTCTGGCAAAACCTCTTTTAACATCTATTACATCACCAATAGATCCTATTCTTTTAACATTTTCTAATAAGATTACTTTCATATTATATAAGTGCTAAATTTCTAGCTCTTTTAATTGAAAGAGACAGCTCTCTTTGTTTTTTTTGAGACACATTAGTAATTCTTGAAGGTAGAATTTTACCATTTTCAGAAATATATTTTTTTAAAAGTTTTATGTTTTTATAGTCTACTTCTGGTGCACCTTTAACTGATAATGGACAAGTTTTTTTGAATTTATATTTGTTTGGTTGAAAAATACTCAATTTTGCAAAGTTACTTTGCTTACTTTTTTTATTTCCACTTTGTCTTTTTGGCATTAGTTTTTAGCGCTTTCTTTTTTTTCACTATCTTCTTTTTTTCCAAAATAGGTTGTTTCTAAATCAAATTTTTTTACTCTAACTGTAAGATATCTTAACAATTTTTTATCAATAGCTTCATTTTTCTCTAGTTCATCAATTACATTTCCTTTACCTTTTATTTTGAAGTGTATGTAGCTGCCTTTTTTATTCTTTTTGATAAGATAAGATAGGTTTAGCAATCCCCAGTTTTCAGTTTTAACAACTTCTCCTTCATTTTTTTCAACAATTTTAGAATATTTTTCAGTTAGTTGCTTTAGTTCACTTGGTGAAGTATCTTGCCTAGCAATAATAGTGTGTTCGTATAAATTCATTTAAGTTCTTTAATAAAAAGTGAGGATATACTATTATAAAAGTTCAATTACAATAGTTAAAAAGGCAAAAATATTGAGTTTTTTTATATGTTTTCAGTAATTTTTCCAGGTCAGGGATCTCAATTAGTGGGTATGGGAAAAGAGTTTTATGAAAAATTTAATATAACAAAAGAATTTTTTAAACAGGCAGATGAGGCGCTAAATTTTTCTATTTCTAAGCTTATTCTGGAAGGACCAAAAGAAGAGCTAGATTTAACAGTGAATACACAACCAGCAATATTTTTAATAAGTTATTCAATATTTAACGTTATAAAAAATGAATTTAACTTGGATTTAAATAAAGCAAAATATTTTGCAGGGCACTCTTTAGGTGAATATTCAGCTTTGTCTTGTGCAGGATATCTGGATTTTTCAGAAACATTAAAAATACTAAGAATAAGAGGAGATGCTATGCAAAATTCTGTCCCCAAAGGACAGGGAGGAATGGTTGCGGTATTAGGCTCAACAGTAGAAATAATTGAAAATATTTTGTTAGAAAACAAAAAAAATTTAAAAGTACAAATTGCAAATGATAATTCTGAGGGTCAAATTGTTTTAAGTGGAAAAACAGAAGATTTAGAAAAATTAATTCAAATTTTAAAGGATAATTCAATAAAAAACATAAAGCTTCCTGTAAGCGCTCCCTTTCACTGCGATTTGATGAATAATGCTACAAAAATTATGACAGAAGAGTTAAATAAACTTAATTTTAAAAATGGACGAAATAAATTAATTTCAAACGTGACTGCTAATGAAATTAAAGATCCAGACGAGCTTAAAAAACTCTTGATTAAGCAAATAGAGAATAGAGTTAGATGGAGAGAAAGTGTGATTAATATGATAGAAAATGATGTAGATCATTTTATAGAAATTGGACCTGGGAAAGTTTTGTCAGGTTTGGTAAAAAGAATAAATAGAGATGTTAAAATTGATACAATTAATAGTCAAATTGATATTGAAGGTTTAAAAATATGAAAGATTTAAAGGGTAAAAATATTATCGTAACAGGTGCTTCGGGTGGAATTGGAAATTCAATAATTGAAAAATTATATCAAGCAGAAGCAAATATTTTAGCATCAGGTACAAGAATAGAAAAACTTGAAAAACTAAAAAGTAAATTTGGAAATATTAAAACATTAAAGTTTGACATTTCGCAAAGTAATAAAATTGAAGAGTTTATTGAAAACGCAACCAAAGAACTTGGTGGCAGGTTAGATTGCATAGTTAACAATGCAGGGATCACACAAGATAATTTAGCAATAAGGATGAGCCTAGATGAATGGAAAAAAGTAATAGATGTTAATTTAACATCAACTTTTTTAATGAGTAAATCAGGAATTAAAAAAATGCTTAAAAATAAATCTGGAAAGATTGTTAATATTACTTCAGTTGTTGGACATACAGGTAATTTAGGACAGGCCAATTACACCGCTTCTAAAGCAGGTATAATTGCAATGTCTAAAAGTTTGGCAATAGAATATGCTAAGAAAAATATAAATATAAATTGTATTTCACCTGGTTTTATCAAAACAGCTATGACGGATAGATTGGATGACAAATTTAAAGAAACAATAATATCTAAAATTCCATCTGCGAGATTAGGAGAACCAGATGATATTGCAAATGCAGTGCTTTTTTTATGCTCTAATCAATCAAGTTATATAAATGGTGAAACCTTACATGTAAATGGAGGCATGTATATGGCTTGACAAAATAGGTTTTTAAACTATTAAGAATTTATAACAAAAAGGATCAATATGTCAGAAGACGTTTCAAGCAAAGTGAAAAAAATTGTAGCAGATCATTTAGGAATCGATGAAGCCAAGGTTACCGAAGAATCAAGTTTTATAGACGACCTAGGTGCTGATAGCTTAGATACAGTAGAACTAGTAATGGCTTTCGAGGAAGAATTTGGATCTGAAATTTCAGACAGTGAAGCTGAGAAAATTTTAACTGTTGGTGATGCAGTGAAGTTTATCGAAGGAAAAGCTAACTAGAAATTTTAATGCCATCAGAAAAAGATGGGATAATGATAATATTATCCTCTCCTTCAGGAGCTGGTAAAACTACTCTAGTTAAAAAACTATCTGAAAAAGAAAAATTTGAAATCTCAATCTCCCATACAACAAGACAACCAAGACTCAACGAAAAAAAAGATGAAGATTATTTTTTCGTTAATGAATTAGAATTCAAAAGATTAATTAAAAATGAGGAATTTTTAGAGTACGCTAAAGTTTTTAATAATTTTTATGGTACCACTAGAACTCCAGTAATTAATAATTTAAATAAAGGCAAAAATGTTCTTTTTGATATTGATTGGCAAGGTGCAGATCAAATAAAAAACAAAAAATTAGATTATAAATTAATAACTTTTTTTATACTCCCTCCTAGCAAAGAAGTTTTGTTTGAAAGATTATCTAAACGACATATCAATGATAAGTTAATAGCTGAGGAGAGAATGAAACAGTTTGAAAGAGATGTCTTACATTGGATTAATTATAATTATGTAGTAATTAATAATGATTTAAATGAGTGTTATTCGAAAATAATCAATTTAATTAATGCAGTAATTAATAACGGCTCAAAAGATTATGACCCCGATTTTATAAGGGCACATGTTGAAAAATTAACTTCTTAAATCTTCATATTCACAAGCAAGTTGATAGTATGTATCTAAAGTCAGATTCTGTGGTCTCAAATTTAAATCAATTTTTAACTTATCCAAAATTTTTTGATTACCATTAAATAGTTGATTAAAAGGTTTTTTTAACATTTTTCTTCTTTGATTAAAAAAAATTCTTGTAATTTTTTCTAAGTTATTTGGATCAGAAATTTTGACATAATTTTTTTTTGGATAAAACAATAATAAAGAGCTATCAATTTTTGGTTTTGGTTTAAAAGCTTCAGGTTTAATATCGCATATCTTTTCGATATTGAGTTTCCAATTAGATATAATTGATAGCCTGCCATAGTTCGAAGTATTAAATTTTGCAATTATTCTATCTGCAACTTCTTTTTGAAACATAAGAAGAAGACATTCAAACCAAAAATTATCTTTCAAATTAATTATCCATTTACTGAGGATTTCAGTTGAAATATTATATGGTAAGTTACCAAAAACTATAACTTTATTTTTGAAAAGATTAGTTTCATCAATTTTTAAAACATCTTCATTAATAACAGTTAGTTGATCATGGAATTTATCTCTAAGATTAATCGCTAGCTGGTTATCTTTTTCAATAACAAAAAATTGTTTAGGACTTTTTTCAAGTAAATATGATGTTAGATTTCCTGTTCCTGGTCCAATTTCAAGTATTATCTTGTTTTTTATATTAACAGTATTAGTTATTTTTTTTAAAATATCTTTATCAATTAAAAAATTTTGACCTAAACTTTTTTTTGCTTTAATCAATATTTATCCAAAAAATTTATTGCCTTAATTAGACTTAAAGGATTAGATATATTCTTTCCTATCATCTTTTCATTTGGTCCATGATCTGGAGAAATACGTAAAAAGGGTAATCCAAGAGTTATATTTATCGCATCATATTCATAAATTGTTTTTAAGGGTGTTAAAACCTGGTCATGATACATACCAATTATAACATTAAACTTATTTCTATTGTTTTTTAAAAAAATTGTATCTGCGGAAAATGGACCAGAAACTTGGTATTTTTTTTTTAATTGCTGAATTAAAGGTTTAATAATTTTTTCATCCTCGTTAAACTTATGTATACTTTCACAATGTGGATTAAGACCTAAGACTGCTATTTTTGGTGTAAAACCTAAAACTTTTTTATAAAAATCATTTATTAAAATAATTTTTTCAGAAATTATTTTTTTATTAATATATTTAGCAACTTGCTTTATAGGCAGATGAGTTGTAACTGGACAAACTGCGAGTTTTTTATTGTATATAAGCATTGCATTACTTTTAGTTTTATATTCATTATTTATGAATTCAGTTATTCCAAGATAATTTTTTTTTAAAAAACTTTTCTTAGATATTGGGCCATTAATTAATTTTCTTGATAAACCCTTATTTATAATTTCAAAAGCAATTGCAAATGATCTATTTATATAATTATTAGACCTACTTGTTATTTTTTGAAATACTTTAGGCTGACTATATTTAACGTCTATGAGATTAATATTTTTATTATTCAATTTTTTTAAATTTAATTTTTTATAATCAATAACATTTATTTTCATATTAAAATTTAATTTCTTCATTTGAAGCTTAAGTATTTTTTGTGATGATATTAAAATTAAAGGACTTTTATAATTTTTATATTTAAGTGATTTAAAAAAAATTTCTAAAAATATACTATTAGGTTCTCCAGCAAGTAATATTATTGGTTCAATACTCATTTACTTCAACATCTTTTTTAATTTTGTTAAAATATATTGTGGAAAATTGATTTAATTGTTCATTAGTTATTTTTTTTGATATTTGTTTAATTTCATTATCTAAATCAAAATCAACTTTTATAGTCCTTTTATTATTAATTTTAATTACCAAATATCCACCTGGAATAATTATTGGTTTTGTATTTTTTCCAATTTCAAGATTTTCTATTTGTTCCCGTATTTTCTTATTTAGAGATGTTTCCTTTATCCATCCTAAATCACCGCCGTTATCTGAGGTGTTAGAAATACTAAAAATTAAAGCTGCTTCAGAGAAACCTTTTTTTAAAATCGTATCTTGAATTAAATTAAATTTTTCATTTAAATCTTCATTAGCATCTAAATTAAATAAAATTTCACTTAGCAAATATTCATTAAGATTTTTTTTATTTTCTAGTTCATTTATAATATTTTGTTTATTTATTTTTACCCTTGTTGAATATTTAGCAAAAATAAATTCATTCCATAAGATTTGAATCTTTATTCTGTTTAGAGCATGCTTTTTGTTAATTTTTTTTATTCTAAAAAATTCTTCAAGTTCAGGAAATGACTTTATTCCTAATTTTTTAAATTGATTTAATAATAGATTATTTAAAGTGTTATCATCTAACTCATAATTGCTTAATTTATCTATAATTTCTAATTCTTTAATTTTATGCCTTATTAAAGATTTTTTAGAAATTTCATAAATAGTATTTTTTTCTGCGTTTTTTAATTCACTATTTAATGCTGTTAAATAATTTGCCTCCTCTAATATATCTAATGAAGTAATAATTTGATTATTGATTTTAAAAAGAATTTTATTAGTTTCTGCAAAGCTTAAATTGACTTCTAAAAAAGAATAAAAAAAAACAATTGTAAATATAAATTTAAGTTTCATTATTTTAGTTTTCTATTAACCCATCAGCACTATATTCATAGGTAGTTAAAGGAAATAAAGTTATAGTGAATAATAAATTTTCTGATGGTTTTAAATCCCTATCTTCATAATATGTTTTTTTGTATTTTATACCTGCTGTTAAACAATCATTTTTGTATTCATAAACTAAGTCGTAATATTCTGTTAAATTTAATTTTCTGTTTCTTCTCGTGTTAAATTTCAATGAATTCGATGTATTTAAATTATATAAAAAAGAGTTTTCTAAAACGCTGCTATTTCCCATTTCACCATTTTCCTCAATAAAATTAATTGTTGTTTCAAAATCACCAAAACCAAATGTTGTTGCAAGATCATTATATTCCAGCTTGTTAAAATCATTATCTAACGCAAAATTATACTTAATTTTTAAATTTTCAAATAATTGATTTTCTACAGACCCAAACAAATTAGAATTTTTCCTATTAAGCGTTGAGCTTTTAGGTATAAAATTTTCTTCTTTATCTCTAATTACAGTTGCAAGTTTTAACTCAAAATATTTATTAATATTATCTAATTCATTGTTAACAGATAATTTTTCTTTTTTATAATCAATACCTAAAGTAAGTGATCTTCCTGCTTCAAGTGTATCGGATAATCCCAATCTATTTAAATTAAATATGTTACTTACGTTTATTTTTTTATTTGATGAGGAGTAATTTTTCATATCGGTTGGGTTAAATCTTAAAGAAGCTTTTGGAGTCAAAAAATGTTGATATTTTTCATCTATTTTTTGCATTGGTAAACTTGAATTTAGACTTAAAGTGCTCATAACTTCAACTTGTGGACTAGACTTATATTCCGAGTAGTTTTTTCCTATAGAATTTAAATTTTTTAGATCGATCGCGATATTATTTGAAATACCAAATTTTGATATAAAGCTTTCACTATTATAGGATATATCATTTATGATATTTGATTTGAGTTGATTTGTATCGTCTAAATTATTATTTCCATTTGATGAAAAATTTAAATAACCATTCATAAAATCATCACTTAAGATTTTATCAAAATTATAATAAGGCAAAATATATTGAAATCTGTCACTTTTTTTAGCTATTTGTAGGTCTTCATAAGAAATGATACCAGTTTCAAAATTAAAATCTTCATTATTTAAAAATAATTCAAGTTTATTTTTAAGAGTATTAAAACTATTTGGTCTTATAGTTGAATTAGTTATATGTGGTTCGAATAATTTTAAATAAGTATCATTGTTTGTTTTTTCGACAGATAATGACAAATTACTATTGGTAAATTTTTCAAATTGTAAATTATGATTTAAGTTAAAAAATATATGATTTATATTTTTCTTTTTATTGGTAGTTGAAGACCTGAAACCATTTACATATCCAATATCAACTAAAAAATCTGTTCTTTCATTAGTCTGTCTGTATTCATTTTGGATCATTAATATTCCACTATCAAACCATGTAGGTTTAATAGTCATATCTTTATTTAAACTTATTTCAGAATAATAAGGCAATGTAAGAGAACTACCTAAAACATTAGAGTTATTTATAGTGGGTTTCAATAAACCAGATTGCCTGTTAACAGTCGGGTCAGGGTGAAAAAATTTTGGAAAATAAAAAACAGGTTTATCATAAACTTTTAATAGAGCATTATTATATGTAATTTGTTTTTTTTCTTTATCATGTTCAATTGTATCTGCGCTAATTGACCATGGAGGACAATCGTCATTTTTTTTGCAGCTAGTAAATATAGCTTTTTTTAATACTGTTAAATTTCCATCACTTTTTGATGAAACTCCTAAAAGCCTAGGATCATTCTCAGGATTTGAAAAAATATTTTTGTGAATTTCAAATTTTGTATCACCTGCAATAAATTTTTTCTTTTGCAAATTTATTATTGCACTAGAGAAGTAGAATTTGTCACTATTGGGCAAGTTATAGTTTGTAGTTACTATTATATCTTCACCCTTTAATTCTTTTTCATTAATTAAATAAATAAACTTTGATAGATTGTATAATTGAGAATTGTCATCAATAATTGTTGTTTGTTTTGTTGAGCTCAGTTGATTTTTATTTTTTAAAAAAATAACATCTTCTGATTTAAAATCATATTTATTTTCAATTAGGGATCTGGTTTTACCATCGCTTATAAATTTTTCTTCATCCTTATAATACGTAATAAAATCAGAGAATAATTTATTTTTATTTTCCCTGTCATCAACTACGACATTATTTTTTGCAATAATTTTATTTTCATTTTTTTGGTATTCAAAAATTTCTGCATCAATAACTATATTGTTATTAGAAATTATTGTGCGAGAATTACCTCTAGTTGTAATTAAATTTTTATTTTTTAGATAAATAATTTCTCTCGAGGAGATAATGTAGTTATTTATTTCGTCCTTAATTATGACATTTCCATTAGCTTTCAAGATATTTAAATCTTTATCGTATTCAAATTCATTAGCTTTTAATATTATGCCGTCATTTGTAGAAATTATCCCTCTTTTTAATCCTTTAAAAATTTTTCCATTTTCTACAATTTCAATTTCGGTAACGTCAAAATTGAATTCATTAATGGCGTATACATTATTATTAAAAAAAATTACTATAAAAACTATTAATGTTTTGAATATATTATTTCTCATTTACTTTAAAAATCATAAAACTATTTATCATAAAAATTATTATTAAAGGTACAAATACAGAAAATATTAAAGGAATTTTTTCAGTGCTACCTAAAACTTGGGAAAAATTATTTAAATAGTAAATTATTACAGAAAAAAATAGACCTAAAGATATTTTATAAGTAGTGCTTTTAACGTTTTTAATATTCAACATTAGCAAAGATGAAAATAAGGTCATAAGCAATAAGTATATAGGATAGGAAATAAGTTTAAGAATTTGTAAATCAATTTCTGTGACTGAATAATTTAATTTTTTATAGTTTTTTCTTAATTCATAAAGAGCCAATATATTTAGTGAGGATAAATTAGAATATAATGTTCGAATTCTCTCTAAATTAAAATTAGTTTTAAAATTAAGTGTTTCTAGTACTTCATACTCATTTTTTTTAAACACTTTTGCCTGAAAAATTATCCATTCATTTTTTGATACGTCAATTTTATCACTTTTTATATTTTGAATAATGTTAAAATTATCGTCAAACTCACTTATAAAATTATCTATGAGAAAGTTATCCTCGATTTTAGTTGAGTTTATCATTAATATCCTATTTTGAACTTTATCTTTAATCCACAAACCATTTTTTGTTATTACAGCAAGATATTTACCATCTTTTGTGTAGCTAGATTTTAACTCTAAATAAATATTTTTTAAATTTGAGGAAAAGTTATAGAAAAGAACTGAAATTAACAAAGCAGTTATGAAAGAAATTGTACTTAAAATAATTAGTATTTTAGAGTTTTTTAATCCAGAATATTTGAAAACATCTAATTCTTTATTTTCAAAAAGTTTTATAAAAAATAATTGGGTAGATATTAAGAAGATAAATGGGAACATTTCAAAAACAAGATCAGGAGAATTCAATGCAGATAAAAAAAGTGGAAAATATGTACTTACTTCTATTTCTTTAAAAAAATCAAGTTCAGATAATAAGTTTAAAATAAATACTAAACTTAATGTTACAATAGAAACATATAATAATGACTTTAAAAAAATAAATATTAAAAATTTTGTATAAACTTTTATCATAATTTATTTAAAGAATTTGAATTGAATTTTAAATGAAAAATAAAATATAATATAAATGTTAATATTAGTGGAATAAATATAAACCATATATTAAAACTTAAAACTTTAGAAACAAATCTGATAGATGTTTCAGATAAAATTACCACAACCAATCCCGTAATAAATGTTACAACACGAAATCTAAAATATAAATTATTTTCTTTAGAGTAAAAAAATAAAAGAAAAGGAATCAAAGTTAAAAGTGGAATATACAAAGGAATGATGACTCTTTTATAAATTTCTCTAAAAATATTTTCGATATTTTGTTTTGTGCAATTCTCAATATTGTAATTTTCATTTTTTTTTAAAAAATAAATTTCCTCTATACACTTTAATAGTTGAAATGTTTCTATTTCTTGTGTCTTTTTATACGTGGTTGTATTTGTTTCAAGATTTTGTAGTGGAAAATCTGATTTTGAAAAATTAATATTTGTAATTTGATTATTTTTACTTGTTATCTGTTCACCATCAAATAAAACTAAAATTGACTTACCATTATAATCTTTAAACATTCCTTTTTTTGCATATATAATCTGAAATTCATTTTGGTTTATTTCTTTTTTTAAATAAAGATTATAAAGGTTTCCTTTGTTGTCTTTATTTTCGCTATATATAGTTACACCTTTTATTGTGTCGTTAAATCTTTGAGGTTTAACAAAATTACCAAAAAAATTTACTGTAGAGGTTCTCAAAAAAGATCTTGCTAAATCTTGCGATTTTGGAATTATAAATGATGTAAGAAGTAATTGAATTAAAAGCAATACTAACGAAAATTTTAAAATAAAATTTATAACCTCTATTTTGTTTACCCCAAAATTCCAAAATATTATTAACTCATTATTTAATTCATGCTTTATTGTCACATAAAATAGGCTAAAAAATAAGATAAATGGAAATAGTTTGCTTAAGATTTTTGGAAAATTAAGTAAAGAATAATTAATATAGATTAAGTAGTCTCTTCCATCTTCTATCATTATATCGAGATAATTTACTGCTTGGAAAACCCAAATAACAAAACTTGAGCTAAATAGAGCAATTAAAAAAAAGCTCATGTAATTTAAAAGTAAATTTCTAAATAATAATTTTTTCATTGAAATATGCTATTTTTATTCATATATACCATTCATCTCGTATAGAGTGTATTTAAAATTTATGTCTATCTCAATTAGTTACAAGAATAGTTTTTCAAAAAAAAGCTCAACTAACCTCGTTTTATTCGTAGATGAAAAATTCAATATTTCTGGTTTAAAAAAACACATTCAAAGCATTGAATACAGATTTATTTCTGATTTGATAAAAACCAAAGATTTCAAAAAAAAAATATTAATTTTTGATTTAAGCTCAAAAAAAAAAATAATATTAGTTTCATTTAATAAGGACATTTCATCCTCTGATGTTGAAAATTTAGGTGCTAAATTTTATGAACTTATTAAAAATAATACCCAGACCGATTATGTTGTTAACTCTGATACAGTTTCAATTAAATTAAATAATATAATTGGACACTTTTTACATGGTTTAAAATTAAAATCATATTTATTTGAAAAATACAAAACTAAAAAAACAAAAAAAAATATTAATATTTTTGTAACTGGTAAAAACAAACCATCTCTTAAAGATCAAATTAAATTTAAATCTATAGAGGATGGAACTTTTTATACAAGAGACCTAGTATCAGAACCTGGGAATGTTTTACATCCTGATGAGTATGCCAAAAGATTAAATACTTTAAAGAAAGTTGGTTTAAAAGTTCAAATTTATGATGATAAAAAATTAAAAAGACTTGGTATGAATACTCTACTTGGTGTAGGCCAAGGAAGTGCAAGAGGATCTTATTTAGTTACTTTAGAATGGAAAGGGTTGAAAGATAAATCCAAACCATTAGCATTCGTTGGAAAAGGAGTTTGTTTTGATACAGGTGGTATATCTTTAAAACCTGCTAAGTTCATGGAGGATATGACTTATGATATGGCAGGATCTGCAGTGGTTGTTGGCTTAATGAAAAGTTTAGCTTTAAGGAAAGCTAAAGTAAATGCAGTCGGTGTTGTTGGCCTAGTTGAAAATATGCCAGGGGGTAATGCGCAAAGGCCTGGAGATATTGTAAAGTCATATAGTGGAAAAACAGTTGAAGTTTTGAACACAGACGCTGAGGGAAGATTAGTGCTTGCAGATGCATTAACTTACACAGAAGAAAAATTTAAACCAAAATTTATAGTTGATTTGGCAACATTAACTGGAGCTATAATTGTTTCGCTTGGATCTGAGTATGCGGGACTATTTTCAAATGATGATAAATTAAGTAAGCAATTAATTAATGCAGGTGAGGATGTAGAGGAAAAAGTTTGGAGAATGCCATTAAATAAAAATTTTGATAAACTAATTGACTCTAAAAATGCTGACATGCAAAATATTAACTATGTTGGAGGAGCTGGATCTACAACTGCTGCTCAATTTTTACAAAGGTTTATTCTAAATAAAACCCCTTGGGCACATTTAGACATAGCTGGAATGGCATTCTCTAAATATGGAGGAGCATTAAATTCAGGTGGGGCTACTGGCTATGGTGTTAGATTATTAAACAAACTAATAGAGGACAATTATGAGTAATATAGAACAAACTTTATCAATCATTAAGCCAGACGCTGTAGAGAGAAATCTAGAAAACGAAATTAAAGAAATTTTTAAAATTAGTGGTTTTACAATTTTGAAAGAAAAAAAAATTCAAATCGAAAAGCCTGAAGCTGAAAAGTTTTACAAAGTTCATGAAACAAAACCATTTTATAATGATTTATGTGATTATTTATCATCAGGCCCAATTGTAGTTATGGTACTTGAAAAAGAAAATGCAGTTTTAGTAAATAGAGAATTAATGGGTGCCACAAATCCAAAAGATGCTGAAGAGGGTACTATTCGTAAAAAATACGGAATTTCTATAGACAAAAACTCTGTTCATGGGTCAGATAGTGTTGAGAATGCTAAAATTGAGATAGATTTTTTCTTTAAAGATTAAAGACTTTTAATATAGCTTTCGGGTATAGCTTATGTTCTTGAACTAAAATTTTTTTTGCAAGAGAAACCTCTGTTTCATTTTTTGAAATTTTAACTTTCTTTTGAAGAATAATCTTTCCCGAGTCTAATCTAGCATTCACAAAATGAACAGTGCATCCTGAGTATTTTTCCTTATTGTTTAATACTCTTTGGTGAGTATTTAATCCTTTATATTTAGGCAGTAAAGAGGGGTGTATATTTAAAATTTTCCCTTTAAATTTTTTTATAAAATTTTTTGACAAAATTTTCATAAATCCAGCTAGAAAAATCATTTCAATATTTTTTCTTTTTAATTCAGAAAGTAGCTTATTTTCACTTAATTTTTTGCTTTTAAAATTTAAAACTTTTTTTTTAATTTTAAATTTTTTGGCATAATTTAAACCCTTTGCCTTAGGGTTGTTTGAAACAATAAAGTTAATTGAGATAGGAGATAATTTAGTTTTAGAAAATTTAACTAAAGATTTTAAATTACTGCCTGTTCCTGAAATAAATACAGCTGTTCTAACTCTATTGATACCAGTTGATATAACCATTTAACCTAACTTTGTTTTTACCACTTAAAATTTTTCCAATAACATATGGTTTGTATTCTTTTGAAAAAAATGTACTTATTTTTTTTAGATTTTTACTTTCAACAATAAGACAAAAACCAACTCCACAATTAAATGTTTTAAGCATTTCTTTATCAGAAATTCCATTATTTTTAAGCCAATTAAAAATTTTAGAAGTTTTAATTTTATCTAAATTTATATGTGCAGAGAGCTTATCTGGTATTATTCTTTTAATATTATCAGATAAACCTCCCCCAGTTATATTTGCACAGCCGTTGATTAAGCTGTTATTTATCAAATTCATTATTTCTTTAACATATATTTTAGTTGGTTTTAGAAGCTCAGATTTTAAAAATTTATTTTTTTTAATATTTATTTTTTTTTGTTTTAATAAATATCTTACAAGAGAATATCCATTAGAATGTAAACCGCTGGAAGGAATTGCAACTATAAGATTGTTTTTTTTTATTTTTTTTTTATTTAAAATTCTATTCTTTCCTACAACCCCTACAGCAAAACCTGCAATATCAAATTTCCCTTTTTCGTAAGTACCAGGCATTTCAGCAGTTTCTCCACCGACAAGTTCACAGTCTGATTGATCACACCCTTTTTTAATCCCTTTAATTATCGCTTTAAGCTTTTTAAGATCAATTTTATTTATTGATATATAATCTAAAAAAAGTAAAGGTTTAGCTCCTTGAACAATTAAATCATTTACACTCATAGCAACCAGATCAATTCCAATAGTATCAAATTTATTTAATGTATTAGCAATTTCAATTTTAGTTCCCACACCATCAGTACAAGCTACGATTCTAGGTTGTTTAATATTACCTGGTATATTTGTGATTGAACCAAACCCTCCAATATTAGAGAACTTTTTTTTGCCTCTTTTTTTTGCTGAAACTGTAGAAATGAAATCAACAAACTTGTCTGCAGCTTTGATATTAACTCCACTTTTTTTATAGGTAAATTTTTTTTTATTCATTAATATGTTTTATGAAATTTATTTCTCAACTTAGTAATTTAAAGCTTTTATATAATTTTTTTTTATTTCTTGCTTTAATAAATATTTTCTTTTCCACAGGAAAAAGTCATGCAAAGACATTTTCTATAAATGATATTGAAATATCAACACCTTTTGAAATAAATTTTAATAAAAATGAAATTATTGATGAAGGATTTGTAAAGGCATTTAATGAACTTATTTTGTCTATTGCCCAAAGTAAAGATCAGGTGAAATTAAAAAATATATCAATTAATCAAATAAAAGGAATGATAGAAACTTTCTCAATTAAGGAAGAAAAGTTTATTGATGAAATATATTATCTTGTCCTAAATGTTTCATTTAATAAAAAAAATATATTTGATTTATTAGAAACGAAAAATATTTTTCCATCTTTACCAGTGAAAAAAGATTTTTTATTCATCCCCGTACTTGTTGATCAAAATAAAAATCAAGTTTTAATGTTCTCTGAGAATAAGTTATTTACCAAATGGAATTTAGATAATAAAAAATACAGTCTTTTAAATTATATTTTGCCTACTGAAGATTTAGATGATTTTAGACTGATAAAACAAAATATTAATAATTTAGAAACTTATGACTTCAAACAAATTATAAATAAATACAATATAAATAACCATATTATTATGATTGTGTTTAAGGATAATAACAAAATAAGAGTATTTAACAAAATTTTTTTTAATCAAAATAACAATTTAAAAAATTTAAATTATAATGAGGTTAATTTTAATGATGAAGAAGAGTTATTTGAATTTATTGATAATTTAAAATTAATCTACGAAGATTTTTGGAAATCACAAAATCAAATCAATACTTCAGTAAAGTTATCTTTAAATATTTCTATTGATAATTCTAATAATATAAAAATTAATAAATTTGAAAAAATTTTATCTGATATGGATTTGATATATAATTTTTCAATTTATAAATTCGATAATCGAAATAATTTTTATAAAGTTATTTTTAATGGAACACCTGATAAGTTTTTAGAAGTTATGAGTGATCAAAATTATGATTTTGAAATTAAAAATAAAATTTGGGTTTTAAATGACAAATCTTAATCAGCAAATACTTAAATTTGACTATGATCAAAATTTTAAAGATCAGGATTTTTACGTTTCAAGCAGCAACGAACACTCTTTTCGCCTTTTAAACAGTTGGCCAAAATGGGATAAAAATTTTATAAACTTAATCGGTGAAAAGTTTTCTGGAAAAAGTCATTTAATAAATATATTTTTAGCAAAAAATAGAGGAATTAAAATTAATTCAGAAAAACTTAGTAATGATTTTCTTCAAAAAATTAAAATATATGAAAATATTATTGTTGAGGATTTAACTGAAAAAATTAATGAAAACTTATTATTTACACTTATAAATATAATAGATCAGGATAATAAGTACTTAATAGTAACTTCAAAAATACCAATAGTTGACTTTAATTTTAAATTAAATGATCTTAATTCAAGATCTACTAATTTTATTTTATCTCAAATCGAAAAACCTGGTGACGATTTAATTTACGCACTAATATTAAAAAATCTTTCTGATCGTCAAATATCAATAGACCAAAAACTTATTGAATTTATAATTAAGAGAATTGATAGAACTTATGGCAAAATTTCCGATTTCATATATAAAATCGACGAAATTAGTTTAAAAAGAAAGAAACCAATCGATTTTAAAATTATAAAAGAAGCATTAGAGGTTTAATTGAATAAATACAGAACACACAAGTGTAATGAGCTAAGAAAAGAGGATGTAGATAAAAAAATTTCTCTTTCAGGCTGGATAAATAAAAAAAGAGATCATGGGAATTTGTTATTTATTGATTTGAGAGATAATTATGGAATTACCCAATGTATAATTGATAAAGATAATAAATATTTTTCTGATTTAGAAAAAATGCAATTAGAGACTGTAATTAAAGTTGAGGGAAAAGTAGTTAATAGATCTAAAGAAACAATTAATTCTGAAATAGACACAGGTGAAATAGAGATTGTTATTGAGAAGCATGAAGTTTTAGGGACTTGTAAAGAGCTACCTATGCCAATCTTTAGTGATCAAGAATATGCTGAAGAAATAAGATTGAAATATAGATTTTTAGATTTAAGAAGAAAAAAAATTCATGAAAATATTATTTTAAGATCTAAAGTTATTTCATACATAAGAAATGAAATGACTAAATTAGGTTTTTTAGAATTTCAAACACCAATTTTAACCTCATCTAGTCCAGAGGGTGCTAGAGATTTTTTAGTTCCTAGTCGTTTAAATCCCGGAAAATTTTATGCATTACCTCAAGCTCCTCAACAATTTAAACAATTAATAATGGTTTCAGGTTTCGACAGATATTTTCAAATTGCACCTTGTTTTAGAGATGAAGATGCGAGAGCGGACAGAAGTCCTGGAGAATTTTATCAATTAGATTTAGAAATGTCATTTGTTGAGCAGGAAGATGTATTTAATGTAGTTGAGAAATTAATGGTTAATACTTTTAAAAATTTTTCAACTAAAAAACTGATGTTTGATAAATTTCCAAAGATTACATACAAGGAAGCAATGCTTAAATATGGTACTGATAAACCAGATTTAAGAAACCCACTCATTGTAAATGATATAACTGAAATTTTTACAAGAGAAGATGTTTCATTTGAAATTTTTAAAAAATTAGTAAAATTTGGATCTAAAGTAAGATGTATTATTACAAAAAATACAAAAGATAAGCCAAGAAGTTTTTTTGATAATATTGATAAATGGGCAAAAGAAGAAGGTGCTTCTGGTTTAGCGTATTTTACTTTTGAAAAAGATAAAGATATTTCAGCAAAAGGCCCTATAGGAAAATTTTTTTCTCAAGATGCATTGGCTGAAATCATGAAAAAAACAAACTGTGAAATAGGGGATAGTATTTTCATGGCTTGTGGAAAACAAGACGAATTAGAAAAAATTACTGCACTAGCAAGAGATAAAATTGCAAAAGATCTAGATTTAATTGACGAAAATGTTTTCGCATTTTGTTGGATTGTAGACTATCCAATGTTTGAAAAAGATGAATCAACAAACAAGATTGAATTTAGTCACAATCCATTTTCAATGCCTCAAGGTGATTTAAGTGAAAAAGATTTTGAAAACCCATTAGATATACTTGCTTATCAATACGACATAGTTTGTAATGGTATAGAATTATCTTCAGGAGCAATTAGAAATCATAAACCAGGACTTATGTATAAACTTTTTTCGATTGCGGGATATGATAAAAATCAAGTAGATGAAAAATTTAGTGGTATGATTAATGCACTTAGTTATGGCGCACCACCACACGGAGGAATAGCACCTGGTATTGATAGAATCGTAATGTTACTAGCTAATGAGAAAAATATAAGGGAAGTTACTATGTTTCCAATGAACCAAAACGCACAAGATTTGATGATGAATGCACCATCTGAGGTAAATCCAGATCAATTGAAAGAATTAAATTTAGCTTTAAAAACAAAAAAATAACTTATTTTTTACCTTTTAAACTTATTTTTACATCTGAAAGATCAACTAGATTTTTTTTATAATTATTTCTAACGAAACCTTTACTGGTAATGTCTTTTACAATTTTCAATAATTGATTTTGATCCTCAGAGCTTTGATCTTCTGCATTGATGAAATCATTTCCTCCAATAGCTGGAGTATGGGCCAGATCTTCTCTATTTTGATATGAAATAGCTAATTCTCTGAAAATATAATCCAAAATTGATGTAGCACTTAAAATTCTATCATTACCATGTACTTTACCTGATGGTTCAAATTTTGTGCCAACAAATGCACTTATAAACTCATCTAACGGAACACCATATTGAAGTCCTAAAGAAACAGCAATTGCAAAGTTATTCATTAAGGCTTTAACAAGTTCGCCTTCTTTACTAGTATCAATAAATATTTCTCCAATTTTTCCGTCTTCATATTCTCCAGTATGTAGGTAAACTTTGTGGTCACCAATAGTAGCTTTTTGAATATATCCTTTTCTTCTGTCAGGCATGCTAAATCTTTTACCTGACTTCTCGTTAGCTATGTTTATATTTGTTATTATATTTTCTTTATTTATTGATTTTTTTTTATCCGTTTCGGTAACTACTTCTACTTTGTTGTTTTCAAGGACTTTATTGTTTTTAGGATCTAGACTTTTTGTTTTTCTGTTATCAAGTTTTACGTCTAAAACCTCAAATTTACCATCATCTCTTTTTTCCAAATTTTTTAACTCTGCCTCATTAATATCATTTAAATAATGATTTACTTTAAAGGTACAGGTATAATAAGTTTCAACTAAATACTTTGCCATTTGACCTCAATTTAAATTTTAATTTGAATAATGAATCAATTAATTTATATACATATTCATATTTTAGTCTAATTTAAATTTTACAATTTTTAATTGAATAAATAAAAAAATATTATGTTGACACTCTTAAGAAAAATTTTCACATGGTGGAATCAAGATACATTTGGAACAAGATTAAAAACTATTTTTTTTGGAAAACTAGTTGGTACTGATGAGCTAGGTAATAAATACTATGAGAGTAAAAACGGAAAAAGATGGGTTATCTATTCAAACACAATTGACGCATCAAAAATTCCTGTTGAATGGTATTCTTGGATACATTTTACACCAAATAAAATTGAGAAAAAACATACCTTAGAAAAATATGAATGGCAAAAACCACATCAAGAAAATTTAACTGGGACTGACGCAGCATATTATCCAAATAAAAATAAAGATGGTATTAAAAAGAAATACTCAAGTTGGAAAGAATAAATTTAAATTAATCTACTTAGTTTTTTTATTTTATTTTTGTTTACTTTTAGACTCAAATGCAAAAAGTAATTTAGAGGGAACTTTTACTGATATTAAAATTTTGGATAAAATAAGTTCTAAAAACACCTTGATTAAACTTAAAAATGGAAAATTAATAAAGTTTAAAGATTTATCAATTAAAAGTCTGAAATGTAAAAATTCAGAATTTGATGATAATCCAGAAATAACTGCCTATATACAAGTTCGAGATCTGACTAATAAAAATAATGATGAAGTTTTTGTTTTTAATGGTTGGATGTTTTCATCAAGTCCATCAATCGCACCTTTCGATCATCCTGTTTACGATGTTTGGCTCATTAGTTGTTATTAAACTATCGAGTCTTTATCTAACCAACTTACATTAAAATCTGAATTGATAAATTTTTTATGATTTAGCAATTTTTTATGAAGCGGAATAGTAGTTGTAATACCTTCAATTACAAACTCATCTAAAGATCTATTCATCCTTTGAATTGCTTCTGTTCGATTTCTTCCATGACAAATTAATTTACAAACCATACTGTCGTAATAAGGTGTTACCTTATATCCTTGAAATATTGCACCATCCACTCTGGTTCTAAAACCAGATGGTTGATGACACATCGTAATGACTCCTGGAGAAGGCTGAAAGTTTTTACTCGCATCTTCAGCATTTATTCTACATTCAATTGCATGTCCTCTAGGATTGATATCACTTTGTTTCAAAGCTGTTTCTCCTGAAAAAGCAATCCAAATTTGTTCTTTGATTATATCGATCCCTGTAACCATTTCTGTTACTGGATGTTCAACTTGAACTCTTGTATTCATTTCAAGGAAATAAAATTTTCCATCCTCATATATAAACTCAACAGTTCCAGCTCCTGAATAACCTATTTTAGCTACCATTTTTATTGTTTTTTCAAATAAATCTTTTCTTATTTCATCATTTAAAACTGGACTTGGTGTTTCCTCAATTAATTTTTGATGTCTTCTCTGAACTGAACAATCTCTTTCATGAAGGTGAACAACTCTATTTTTTCCAGCTAATATTTGAACCTCAATATGTCTTGGATTTTGAAAAAATTTTTCAATATAGACTTCATCATTACCAAAGTATTTTTGTGCTTCAGATTTAGCTGTCGAAAACAAAGATTCGAATTCCTCTTCCTCATAAACTATTTTCATACCTTTGCCTCCACCTCCACCTGAGGCTTTAATTAAAACAGGAAAACCAATTTTTTTACAAAGTTTTTTTGCTTCAGAAATATCTTTTACACCTCCTTCAGAACCCTCAATAACAGGCAATCCATTTTCTTTAGCTATTCTTTTTGCTTGGATTTTATCACCCATCATTTCAATATGTTTTGATGAGGCTCCAATAAAATTAATTTTGTTCTCTTCTAAAATTCTTGCAAAATTTGCATTTTCAGAAAGAAAACCATAGCCAGGATGAACAGCATCAGCATTTGTAAGTTCTATTGCTGACATTAATGCTGGAATATTCAAATAACTATTTGCTGGTTGATGAGAACCAATACATACACTTTCATCAGCCATTCTAACATGCATGCTTTCTCTATCTACATCGGAATGAACAGCAACAGTATGAATTCCCCATTCTTTACATGCTCTTATAATTCTAACTGCAATTTCCCCTCGGTTTGCAATTAAAATTTTTTTAAACATTATTTAATTTATTCTAGGATAATAATAGTTTGACCAAATTCTACGGGTTGACCATCTTCAACACAAATTTCTTTTACCACACCATCTGCTGTTGAGGGAACATGATTCATTGTTTTCATTGCCTCAACAATCATTATTGTATCACCTTTTTTAATTTTTTTTCCAACCTCAACAAACTTTTTAGCACCAGGTTCTGGAGCATGATATGCTGTTCCAATTATAGGCGAAGTAATTTCAGTTCCTGATTTAGTATTTGAAGTTTGAATAGGTGCTGGACTTTTTACAGGTGATGAGGACGCAATAACTTGTGGTTGATTGCTAATTGAAATATTATTTTTTGATACTTTAATTTTTGTATCCTTTTCAGTTATCTCAATTTCAGTAAGATTAAATTCTTTTAAATATTCACTTAATTCTTGAATTATTTTTTTATCTATTTTCATTTTGCAATGTTTTTTGTAATGAAATTATGGCCAAAATATATCCTTCAGCACCTAATCCAAAAATTCCTCCAGTTACAACACTACTTATTAGTGATTTATGTCTAAATTCCTCTCTTTTATAAATATTAGATAAATGTAACTCGATTATAGGTTTTTTAAATAAATCTAAGGCATCTCTGATGGCCACTGAAGTATGAGTAAATGCAGCAGCATTTATAATCATACCATCAAATTTTTTCCTAGCATCTTGAATTATATTAACAAGCTCTCCTTCAATATTAGATTGAGTAAATTCAATATCAAGACCAATTTCTTGTCCTTTTTTAGAACAATTTTCTTTAAGTTCATCAAACGTAGTCGATCCATATTGTGATTGTTCTCTTTCTCCTAATAGATTAAGATTTGGACCATTAATAATAATTATTTTATTATTCATTCAGCATTTATATACGATGAAAAAAATAAAAAAAATAAAAATTAAAATAAATGGTAAAATCGAATCTATAAATCAGGATTCCACTCTTTCTTTAGTGCTAAAAAATCTAAAAATACCTTTAAATAAAGTAGCTATTGAGCTTAATGAAGAAATAATAGATAAAAAAAAAATTAATAAAATAAAATTAAATAAAAATGATAAAATTGAAATAGTTCATTTTATTGGAGGTGGTTAATTTGAAAAAAGATAGTCTAATTATTGCGAATAAAAAATTTAATTCTAGATTAATCGTTGGAACTGGAAAATATAAAAGTATGTCTGAGTGTGCAAAAGCAATTAAACTCTCAGGAGCAGAAATCGTAACAGTTGCAGTAAGAAGGGTTAATATTTCAGATAAAAATAAGCCTTTGCTTATGGATTATATTGATCCAAAAAAAATTACATATTTACCCAATACTGCTGGATGTTTTAATTCAAAAGAGGCTTTAAGAACTTTGAGATTAGCAAGAGAAATAGGTGGTTGGAAGTTAGTTAAATTAGAAGTTTTAGGAGATAAAAAGAATTTATTTCCTGACATGATTGAAACTTTAAAATCAACAGAAGTTTTAGCTAAAGAGGGTTTTAAGGTTATGGTTTATTGTAATGATGATCCTTTAATGGCTAAGCGTTTAGAGAATTCAGGTGCTGACGCAATTATGCCCCTAGCTGCACCAATTGGATCAGGACTAGGCATACAAAACAAAATCAATATTCAAATAATTAGAAAACAAACCAAACTTCCATTAATTATTGACGCTGGTTTGGGTCAAGCTTCAGACGCTACAATTGCAATGGAATTAGGATGTGACGGAGTGCTTGTTAACACCGCTATAGCGAAAGCAAAAAAACCATTTGAAATGGCTTTAGCTTTTAAAAATGCTGTTATTTCGGGAAGACAATCTTACAAATCTGGAAGAATAGATAAAATTTTAATGGGTAATCCATCCTCACCATCAAAAGGAATTATTTAGTCTTTTTATAATACCTTTTTTTATTATGTTTTTTTATATTAATTTTTTTATTTTCTTTTTTTTCTGAAAATTTATCTTCTTTATTTTGTGTTTCTAAATTTTTTAATTTTTCATAAAATTCTATTAGTTCTATCGTCTTTTTTGATTTATTTTTAATATCTATAATGTACTCAGGTATAATTAAAGAATTATCGCTAATAATATCTATTTTCATTTTATTTTTTTTTTCAAAATAAGTTAAGTCATTAACAAAATTTTCTTTAAGGAAATCTGAAATTTTTTCACAAACTTTTAATTCAACAAATTTAGCTTTGTTAATTACAGCTTTTAACTCAACAATTTTTAAAAGTTTTTGAGCAAAAGACTCGTCTGTTAATGTAACTTTCCATTTTATTGCGCTTTCCCTCAGTCTTTGTCTTGACATCTCCAAAAGACCAAAATTACTTATTCTTCCAATTTGAATTCTAGCTCTATCTGACCTGCATTTTTCTTTAAGTTTCCTTTCTACTAACCTCCTATTCCCATAACTTAGCATATCAATAAAATCTATAATGATTAAACCCGACAAATCTCTTATCTTTATTTGTCTTGCAATTTCTTCTGCAGCTTCAATATTCGTATCTAGAGCAGTGCTTTCAACATTTTTTCCTTTTATTGAACTTCCAGAATTTATATCGATAGAAACTAAAGCCTCTGTCGGGTTAATAACTAAATATCCTCCTGACTTTAGTTTAATTTCAGAGTCAAAAATTTGATTTAACTTTTGTTCAATATTTTCCTGGATAAATAGTGGAATTTTTCCTCTATATTTTTTTACTTTTTTGACATTTGATGGCATCATTGTTTTCATGAATGATTGAGCTTTTTTATAACCCTCGTTACCTTCTACCAATATATTTTGAGTATTTTCGTCAAACATGTCTCTTAATGTTCTTTTTATTATTTCACTTTCTTGATGTATTAAAGAAGGAGCAATAGAGTTTATTGCATTCTCTTTTATTTGACTCCAAGAATTAATTAAAGTTTCTAAATCACTATATATTTCATTTTTTGTTTTATTGCTTCCAGCAGTTCTGACAATTAATCCCATTTCTTTAGGTATTTCAATTTCATTTAAAATTGATCTTATTTTTTTTCTATCAGCTGGATTAAATATTTTTCTTGATATACCTCCACCTTTGGGTGTGTTTGGCATTAATACTATATACTTACCAGCAATAGAAATGAAAGTGCTTAAAGCTGCACCTTTTTGACCTCTCTCGTCTTTAATAACTTGTACGAGAATTACCTGGTTAGGTTTAATTACTTCCTGAATTTTATATCTTTTAAATTTAAATCTATGATCTTTCTTTTTTTCTTTTCCATAATCTAAATTTTCTTTTTCAGTAATATTTTCTTTATTATTTAAATCTTCTACTATTTGTTCTTCTGATTTCTTTTCTATAGGATCATCAATTTCTAGTCTTCCTTCAGCAATATTTTCCTCTTCTTTAGCCTCAACTTCTCTTGAAAGTTCTTCTCTAGCTTTTTCTTCCTCCTCTTTAATTCTTTCTAAATCTGCTTTTGGTATCTGATAATAATCTGATTGAATGTCATTAAAAGACAAAAATCCATGCCTCTCTCTTCCAAAGTCAACAAAGGCTGCTTGCAAAGAGGGCTCAATTCTACTTACTTTACCTAAATAAATATTATTTTTAATTAAGTTATTCTTTAAACCTTCGTACTCGTAATCTTCAATATTTTCACCTGATTTAAGAACAACTCTGGTTTCGTTAGGATGCGAAGCATCGATATATAAATTTTTTTCCATAATGTTGTGAATGTTAATTTCATTAGTAATTTAATTTTTAAAATTTTGTTTAATTTCTTGCCATATCTTTAACAAATTCCAAGATATAATGAAATTAAAATGAATAAATTTTTTAGAAATATCTTTATTTTAATCACTTCTTTTATTCTATTATCAGTAATTTCGATAATAAGTGTTTTATGGACTTATTCTAATGATTTACCAGACTATAAATTTCTTAAAAGTTACAAACCTCCTGTTTCCAGTAAAGTTTACTCTGGTAATGGTGATTTGGTGGCAGACTTTTCACAAGAAAAAAGAGTATTTGTTCCATTTAATTCAATTCCAAAAAATGTAATTAACTCATTTTTATCTGCTGAAGATAAAAATTTTTTTAAACATCCAGGCGTTGATGCTAAAGGTGTTATTAGAGCTATAATAAATAATATTTCAAATATTTTATCATCTAAAAGGTTAGAGGGAGCATCTACAATTACTCAACAGGTAGCAAAAAACTTTTTACTAACAAATGAAGTAAGTTTAAATAGGAAAATTAAGGAAGCAATTCTAGCTTTTAGAATAGAGAGAGCTTTATCTAAAGAAAGAATTCTAGAACTTTATCTAAACCAAATTTATCTTGGAAGTGGAGCATATGGAGTAGCTGCAGCAAGCTTAGAATATTTTGACAAATCAATTAAAGATTTAAATTACTCAGAAGCTGCTTTATTAGCGGCTTTGCCAAAAGCACCTAGTAGATATAATCCTTATAGAGATCCAGATATAGCAAAATTTAGAAGAAATTTAGTTTTAAAAAATTTGTTAGATAATAATTATTTAACTTCAGAATGGTATGAAAAACTTACAAAAGAGGAAATAATTTTAAAAAAAAATAAAAAAATTTATTTAGAAGATGCTCAATATTTTATTGAAGATGTGAGAAAGAGCGTAATTGAAACTTTGAGCTATGATAAAGTTTACAAACAAGGTTTTAATATCAATACTCCAATAGATTTAAATTTACAAACAATTGCAACAAAATCACTTAGAGATGGATTAATAGCATATGATAAAAGAAAGGGATGGAGAGGGCCACTTACTAACAAGATTTACAATTCAGAATGGAAAAAAGATTTAGAAAAGCACAAATTAGAAAATTCAATTAATTGGAAATTAGCAATAGTCAAAAAGATAAATAAATTTTCGGCAGAAATAGAAACAGAAGATAATATCGAAGGTGTTATTGAATATCAGAGTATTTCTTGGACAAAAAAAGAATTTAATAAATTATTAAAAGCTGGTGATATTATTTATGTTAAAAATCTTAAAGAAAATATTTTTAATTTACAACAATTACCAAAGGTAAATGGTGGAATTGTTGTGATGGATCCATATACTGGAAGAGTTTTAGCGCTAAGCGGTGGTTTTAGTTTTAAACAAAGTGAATTTAACAGAGCAACTCAAGCTAAAAGACAGCCTGGATCGGCTTTTAAACCATTTGTTTATGCATTAGCCTTAGAGAACAATTTTACACCAACATCATTAGTTCTAGACGCACCACTGGTTTTAGACCAAGGAGATGATTTGAAGATGTGGAAACCAGAAAATTATGGAAAAAAATTTTATGGGCCTTCGACTTTAAGGGTTGGTTTGGAGAAATCTAGAAATTTAATGACAGTAAGAATAGCCCAAAATCTTGGAGTAGAGAAAATAGTTGATTTTTCAAAAGCATTAAAAATTTATGATAATCCAGAGGAACTTTTATCCATATCTTTGGGATCTGCTGAAACAACTTTATTAAACCTTACATCTGCTTATTCAGTTTTTGTTAATGGAGGAAAACTTGTTGAACCAATACTAATAGATAGAATTCAAGATAGTGAGGGAAATACTATTTTTAATAATGATAAAAGAAAATGTATTAATTGTGATCAAATTTCTTATTTAACCAACGATTATCCAGAGATTAAAAATAACTATACGCAAATTTTTTCTCCAGAAACAGCTTTTCAAATAACATCAATTTTAGAGGGAGTCGTTCAAAGAGGTACTGCCAAAAAACTAAAAGACTTAAATTTAAATATTGCAGGTAAAACTGGAACAACAAATAAAAATACAGATACTTGGTTTATAGGTTTTACCTCAAATGTACTAGTTGGTGTTTATGTTGGTTCAGATAATCCAACTCCTTTAGGAAAATATGAAACAGGATCTAAAACGGCTTTGCCAATATTCAAAAGTTTTATAAGTGATTCTATTAACAAAAATGATGCAAGACCATTTAAGGCTGCTAAAGGTACAGTGATGATGGTTGTTGATCCTTTAACAGGTCAAAAAGCAAAATTTAACTCAAAGAATACTATTATTGAGGTTTTTAAAAAAGAAAATGTGGTTGATGGAAAAGTACTTTATACAAATTCAGATAGATTAGATTCAAATAATATATTAAAGTTTTATTAATGGATAATAATTATCAAAATTTAAAAGAAGAGATTCAAAAGATAAATCAAAAAATACAGGAGTATCTTTGAAAAAAACAATATCCATTCTAAACTGCAATCTTTAAACTTACAAATGCTAAGTGCCGATTTTTGGCAAGATAAAAATAACTCTCAAAGAGTAATCAAAGAAAAGAAATTCTATGAAGATTTAACTAATTCTTTAAATAATAATGTTGAAAAACTAAAAGATTTAGATGATTTGAATCAATTAGCGCTTGAAGAAGAGAATTTACAAGTTCAAAAAGAAGTTCTCCAAAATATTAAAGACTTAAGAAGTGAAGTTAAAAAAAATGAAATTAAATGTTTTTTATCTAATGAAGCAGATCCTTTAAATTGTTATATAGAAATACATGCTGGTGCTGGAGGCACAGAAAGCCAAGATTGGGCTGATATGCTAAGAAGAATGTATTTAAAATGGTCTGATAAAAAAAATTTTAAATCAATTTTGATTAGTGAACATAGAGGTGACGAGGCTGGAATAAAGTCTGCGACAATTAAAATAGATGGTGACTATGTTTTTGGGTGGTTAAAAAAAGAGTCGGGAATACATAGATTGGTTAGGATATCTCCATTTGACTCCGGAGCAAGAAGGCACACAAGTTTTGCAAGTGTTTGGATTTATCCAGTTGTAGATGAAAATATAAATATAGAAATTTCAGAAAAAGATTTAAGAATAGACACTTATCGATCCAGTGGAGCAGGTGGGCAGCATGTAAATACTACTGATAGCGCAGTTAGAATAACGCACCTTCCAACAAAAATTGTTGTTCAATGTCAAAATGAAAGATCCCAACATAAAAACAAAGAAACATGCATGAATATGTTGAAAGCAAGATTATATGATTATGAAATTAAAAAAAGAGAGGAAGAAAATCAAAATGTTGAAAGTTCTAAATCAGAAATAGGGTGGGGTCATCAAATTAGATCTTATATTCTGCAACCCTACAGACTTGTAAAAGATAATAGAACTAGTTTTGAAAGCACTAGTCCAGATAAAGTATTAGATGGTGATCTTGATGAATTTTTGGAACAGTCACTTTATAAATTAAATGAAAAATAATATTTTTAAATATTTTATTCTGCTTCTGTCAGTGTTCGTTATTTCGATAATTTACCTCAGCATTGTAGGTATAGAGACAGATAAATTTAATGATCAAATTAAAAAAAGAGTTTTACTAATAAACAAAAAGATAGATTTAGATTTAAAAAAAATTAAATTAACTCTAGATCCTTTTAAACTAAAAATTTATGCAAAAACAGTTGGTACCACAGTATATTTTGCAAAAAGACCTTTAGCATTAGAAAGCATTAAAACCCAAGTTTCTCTAAGTTCTTTAATTAAAAATAAGATTTCATCATCAAATATAGAGGTAAAAACTAAGTCTATATTATTAAATGATTTAATTAAATTTATTCGTACAACAAACAATAAACCTGAATTATTTATATTAGAAAAAATTGTAAAAAAAGGTCATGTAATTATAGACTTGAGTTTGAACATCGATGAAAACGGTAAACTTAAAAATGATTATATCATTGAGGGCTTGATAAAAGATGCAAGTTTAAATTTTTTAGACAGGGCTAATTTTAAAAATATAAATTTTAATTTCAATTTTCAAAAAGATAATTATCATTTTGATGATATAAATTTTAAAGCAGAAGAAGTAAAATTTATTTCAAAAAAACTTAACATAAAAAAGAAAAAAAATAGATTTTTAATTGATGCTATTGTTGAAAACGATCAGTCAAGTTTAAATTCAAATATATTAAAATTATTCAATTTAGGTTTTGAAAATATAATTATTGATGATACTAAATTTAAAACAAATAATGAATTTTCTATAGAAATAGATGAAAAATTCAAAGTTAAAAATATTATTTTAAATTCTGATATAAATATTACACAGCTTAAATATAAAAATTTAAAAATAATTAATAAATATTTTCCAGAAGTTGATGACTTAATTTTACTCGATAATCATAAATTAAATTTAAATTATAAGAACAAAAATTTATCAATTAACGGTGCGGGACAAATTCAGTTTAATACAGCAGCAGTAGATGAAATTAAATATTTTATAAATAAAAAAGATAAAGATTTAAGCATAGATTCAGAATTATTTTTAAAAAATATAGTTTTAGAGCAGCAAGATTTTTTAAAAATTTTCTTCCCGCAAACTAATGAAAATATTGATTTTAATAATCAAAAATTAAAAATTAATTTTAATAATAATAAACTAACTTTTTCAGGTTCTGGAATATTTAAAATCGATAAAGATTTTGAAGAAATTGATTATTTTATTGAGAAAAATGAAAATAAAATAAGTTTTAATACTAATTTAAATGTAAAAAATACAAAATTTAAAATTGATTATATTAATTATAAAAAAAAAGATAAAAATAAAATGAATCTTCAAATTAAAGGAGAAATAAAAAATAATAGAAATCTTAATATAAATAGTTTTATTATTAATGAAGAAAATAATAAAATTAAAATTAAGAATTTATTTCTTAACGATTCTAATCAAATAATAAAAATTGATCAGGCAAATTTAAATTATTTAGATATAGAAAATAAAAAAAATTATTACAATATAAAAAAAGTAGAAGGCCAAAATTATTTAATTGATGGCACCTCGTTTAATGCAAATTCTATAATTTCGAATTTAATAAATGCTGATGATAAAAAAGAAAACAATCTTTTTGAAAATAATATAAGTATTGACCTAAATTTTAAGGAAGTTTACTTTGATAAAATACACTTTGTTAAGGATTTAAATGGAAAGATAAAAATTGTTAATAATAAAGTAGAAGAAGCTGATATTTTGGCCTTTTATACTAATTGGCAAAATATAAAATTTACAATTAGAACAAATGATCAAGGTGAAAAAATTACCACCCTTTTCTCATCTAAGGCAAAACCTTTAGTAGATAGATATAAATTCATTAAAGGATTTAAAGATGATAGAGAAGGATATTTAGACTTTTATTCTTTGAAAAAAAATGGAGTTTCAACTTCAAAACTAGTAGTTGATAACTTTAAAGTTAAAGAAATTCCAGCTCTTGCTAAGTTGTTAGCTCTTGCATCTCTTCAAGGAATAGCAGACTTACTTACAGGTGAGGGAATTAGATTTACAGATTTTGAAATGAAATTTACCAATCAAGATAAACTAATGAAAATTCAAGAATTATACGCAATTGGTCCAGCAATATCTATTTTATTGGAAGGATACATTGAGAAGGATAAATTAATTAGTTTAAGAGGAACCTTGGTTCCAGCAACAACAATCAACAGATCGATTGCTTCAATACCTTTACTTGGAGATTTATTGATTGGAAAGAAAGTAGGTGAAGGTGTTTTTGGAGTTAGCTTTAAAATTAAAGGTCCCCCTAAAGATTTAGAAACTACTGTAAATCCTATAAAAACTTTAACACCCAGATTTATTACTAGAACTTTAGAGAAAATTAAAAAAAATTAATTTAATTCTATTTTGATATGTCTTTTTTTTCCAAGGGAAAGTTTAAGATAATTATCTTTAAATAAATTTTTATTGATTTCGAATTTTTCGTCTGAAATAACATCATCATTTAATTTTATCGCATTGCCTTTTATAAGTCTTCTGATTTCGCTTTTCGAGTTTTCTAGTTTAGATAATAAAACAAGGTCTACTATATTTATTTTTTCTTTTATTTTATCTGATTGAATATTAACTTTAGGTAAATTCGAACCCAGAATGTTTCCAGAGAAAGCTTCTTTAGCTGCTTGCTCAGAATTTTTAGCTGCTTCCTTTCCATGTAACATTTCTGTGGTTTTATTAGCAAGTAGTATTTTTAATTCATTTATATTTTTATCTTTAATTGTTTCTATTTCCTTAATATCAATTTCAGTAAACATTTTTAAAAATTTTATTACATCTCTATCATCTACGTTTCTCCAAAATTGCCAGTAATCATAAGCTGATAAGTATTTTTCATCTAACCAAATAGCCCCACTTTCAGTTTTTCCCATTTTAGCACCAGTTGCTAGTGTAATTAATGGTGTTGTTAAACCAAAGGTTTGATTATTAGAATATCTTTTAATTAGCTCAACACCGTTGACAATGTTTCCCCATTGATCTGAACCTCCGATTTGTAAGACACAATTTTCTTTCTTATTTAACTCAAGAAAATCATATGCTTGTAAAATCATATAATTAAATTCCATATAGCTTAGAGATTGTTCTCTATCTAATCTGAGTTTTACACTATCAAATGTTAGCATTCTATTTATTGTGAAATGTTTTCCGATATCTCTCAAAAATGAAATATAATTTAAATCTTTAAGCCAAGTATAATTATTTACAAATATTGGCTTTGTATTTGGATCATCATTATCTAAAAATTTTTTTAAAATATTTTTGATATTTTTAATATTTTTTTCAATCTCATCTTCGCTTAATATTTTTCTAGTTTTATCTTTACCAGATGGATCCCCGATTCTTGTAGTTCCTCCACCAAGTAAAGCTATTGGTCGATGTCCATTTTTTTGAAGTAGTCTTAAACACATTATTTGCAGTAAGCTACCCACATGTAAGCTTTCAGCTGTACAATCAAAACCTATGTAACCTTTTATCTTTTCTTTATCTAATTGTTTAGATAGTTCATCTTCACTTGTGCATTGATAGAAAAAACCTCTATCTTTAAATTCTTTTAAAAATTTATTCATAAGTTTATAGTTACAATATACAAATTTTTTTTAAAAAACATATCAATGAAAAAAAAATTATATACTGCAATTGGACTAATGAGCGGAACATCTATGGATGGTATTGATTTATCCATAATTAGTTCAGATGGATACGATGAATTTTCAAACATTTTAGATGATTATTATGAGTATGATAAAAATCTTCAGGATCAGTTAGTTCGATTAAGAGATTTAGTTTTAACAAAGAAAGATCTTTTACAAAATTCAGAAAAATTAAGAGAATTAGAGCGTAATTTAACTCTTTTTCATGTAGAAGCAATAAACCAATCATTAAAAAAATATAGAGATCCAATTGATCTGATAGGTTTTCATGGTCAAACAATTTTTCATAACCCAAATGAGAAAATTACTAATCAATTAGGAGATGGGAAATTGTTATCTCAAATGATCAAAAAAAAAGTCATATATGATTTTAGACAAGCGGATATTCAAAATAATGGCCAAGGCGCACCTTTAACACCAATTTTTCATCATATTTTATCAAAAAAAATCAATCAAAATTTTAATATTAAATTTCCAATAGGTTTCTTAAATATTGGTGGTATCGCAAATGTTACAAAAGTTATTAATGAAACTGATAATTTTCAAGATAATCTTTCTGCTTTTGATATAGGTCCTGGTAATTGTCTGATTGATGAATGGGTAAGAAATAATTCTAATAAAAAGTTTGATACAAATGGTGAACTAGCTAATGCAGGGAAAGTTGATCAATTAATTCTAAATCAGGCAATAGATAATTTTAAAATAAATTCTTACTCCCAGTCATTAGATATTAAAAATTTTGACGTATCATTTGTAAGAGGATTATCGCTAGAAGATGGTTGTGCTACTATAACAGATTTTACAGCATATTTGATTGCAGAAGGATTAAAACATGTTAGTGAAAAAAAAAGTATTACATTTTTACTCTGTGGTGGTGGTAGAAAAAACAGTAATTTAATTAATCGTATAAAAAATTACATATCAAACGAAAATAATATTACTTTGGAAATTATAGATAAATATAATTTTAATGGCGATTATATTGAGTCCCAAGCATTTGCTTTTTTAGCTATAAGGTCTTTTTTAAATTTACCGATTTCATTTAGCTCAACAACTGGATGTAAAGAATTTACAGTGGGTGGAAAGTTGGTAGAAAATTTTTAATAAAGTGCTGTTTCTTTTTTAATATATTTATTAAGATGCTTAACTAAAGCGTCACTTGTTTTTGAAAAGAAATGATTAGCCTCTGATATCGCATTAAATTCTACTTTAATTCCTTTTTGAGCGCTTAATCTTTTATCTAATTCTGTAATGTATTCTAATGGTACTAATTCATCTTTTTTACCATAAGCAACTAAACCTGAAGTTGGACACGGAGATAAAAAAGAAAAATCATAAACATTTGGTTGTGGTGAAATTGCTATAAATCTATTTATTTCAGGTCTTCTCATTAATAATTGCATTGCAATTAATGATCCAAATGAAAACCCTGATACCCAACATTGAGAATTATCAAAATTTTCTCTTTCTAACCAATCTAATGCTGCTGCAGCATCGGCTAGTTCACCCTGACCATTATCAAATTCTCCATCACTTTTTCCAACACCTCTAAAATTTACCCTACAAACAGAAAAATCGTTATCCATAAATGTATGGAAAGTATCTACTACTACTTTATTATTCATAGTTCCTCCATATTGAGGATGGGGTTGTAACACTAAAGCAATTGGGGATGTATTTTTTTTACTTTTATAATATTTAGCCTCAAGTCTTCCTGCTGGACCAGGTATAAATATTTCTAAAATTTTGTTATCCATAAGCGATATTGATTACTATTCTCAAAAAAAATGTACGTTTATCATAAGTCAGCGACAATATGTTAGTTTTTTTTTACACTCTAAACTTGACCATTTTAGTCAGGTATGTATAAAAACCCACAATTTAAGGGTAAAAAATGAAACTTACATCAAAAGGTAGATATGCTGTAATGGCATTAGTTGATTTAGCTAGGTTTGATAACATCAATCCAGTATCACTAAGAGACATATCATTGAGACAAGGTATATCTTTAGATTATCTAGAACAAATTTTTTCTAAATTAAAAAAAAACGAAATTGTTAAAAGTATTAGAGGAACTCAGGGAGGATACGTTTTAAATAAAAATCCGAACGATATTAAATTAACAAATATTTTTCATGCAGTAGATGAAAAAGTAAAAACTGTTCAATGTAAAAAAGAATCTAAAAAAGGATGCAATGGTAAAGCCACTAAGTGTATTACTCATAATCTATGGGATGAATTAGAGGTACACATAAATACATTCTTTGAAAATAAAAGTTTAAAAGATTTGTTAAATAACAATAAAGAAACAAGAGTTTAGAATGGATAACAGACAAAAAGAGATAAATAATTTAAAAGACTATAAATATGGTTTTTCGACAGACATAGAAAATATTCAAGCTCCAAAAGGTTTGAATGAAGATGTTATTAAATTTATTTCTAATATTAAAAAAGAGCCTGCATGGATGCTTGAGTTTAGACTAAAAGCTTTTGAGAGATTTAAAGTATTAAAAGAGCCAGATTGGCAGAAACCTAAATTTCCAAAAATAGATTATCAAGATTTATATTATTACTCTGCACCTAAAAGCATGAAAGATAAACCAAAGAGCTTAGATGAACTGGATCCTAAACTTTTAGAAACTTACAAAAAACTTGGAATTCCTTTGCAAGAGCAAGCGAGATTAAATGGAATAGCTGTTGATGCTGTATTTGATTCAGTTTCTGTAGCTACTACTTTTAAAGATGAATTAACCAAACAAGGCATTATATTTTGTCCTATATCAGAGGCAATTCAAAACCACCCTGAATTAGTCAAAAAATATTTAGGCTCTGTAATCCCAACAAGCGATCATTTTTTTGCAACATTAAATTCAGCAGTTTTTACAGATGGTTCTTTTGTATACATTCCAGAGGGTGTTAGATGTCCAATGGAACTATCAACTTATTTTAGAATTAATGCATCAAATACAGGTCAATTTGAAAGAACTTTAATTATCGCAGACAAAGGAAGTTATGTTAGTTATTTAGAAGGATGTACAGCTCCAATGAGAGATGAAAATCAATTACATGCTGCTAATGTAGAACTAATTGCACTTGATGATGCGGAAATAAAATATTCAACTGTTCAAAATTGGTATCCAGGTGATCAAGATGGTAAAGGTGGAATTTATAATTTTGTAACCAAAAGAGGTTTGTGCAAAGGTAAAAATTCTAAAATTTCATGGACACAAGTTGAAACAGGTTCTGCAATTACCTGGAAGTATCCTAGTTGTATTCTTAAAGGAGACAACTCTGTTGGTGAGTTCTATTCAATAGCTATTACTAACAATCATCAAAAAGCAGATACAGGTACCAAAATGATCCATCTAGGTAAAAATACTAAAAGTAAAATAATTTCTAAAGGAATATCAGCAGGTAGTTCAGATATGACATATAGAGGTTTAGTTGATATTTCATCAAAAGCTAAAAATTCAACTAATTATACTCAGTGTGACTCTTTATTAATGGGTAACAGATGTGGAGCTCACACTGTTCCTTATATAAAAAATAAAAATTCTGAGTCCAATATTGCTCATGAGGCAACTACATCCAAGATTAGTGAAGAGCAGCTACATTATTGTCAACAAAGAGGATTAAATCCAGAGGAAGCTGTTGGCTTGATCGTTAACGGTTTTTGTAAGGAAGTGTTGCAGCAATTACCTATGGAATTTGCTGTAGAAGCCCAAAAACTTGTAGGTATCAGTCTGGAAGGAAGTGTGGGTTAATATGCTTAAAATAAATAATTTAAATGCAACAATAGATAATAAGTCAATTTTAAACGGGCTATCATTAGATATAAATCCCGGTGAGGTTCATGCAATTATGGGTCCTAATGGATCTGGAAAAAGCACATTATCAAATATTCTATCTGGAAAAAAAGGTTATGAGGTTTCTGGGGAAGTTCTTTTTGAAGAAAAAGATTTATTTGAACTTGAAACAGAGGAAAGAGCACACAAAGGTATATTTTTAGCTTTCCAATATCCTTTAGAAATTCCAGGTGTAAATACAAATATATTTTTAAAAACTTCTTTAAATGCTGTTAGAAAAGCTAGGGGTGAGAAAGAGCTTGATGCTATTGAGTTTCTAAAATTGGTAAAAGAAAAGTCTAAAGAATTAAAATTTGATGAGGAAAAATTAAACAGACAATTAAATGTTGGTTTTTCTGGAGGTGAAAAAAAGAAAAATGAAATTTTACAGATGTCGTTGCTAGCTCCAAAACTTTCAATTTTAGATGAAACAGATTCTGGTTTAGATATTGATGCTTTAAAGATTGTTGCAGATGGAGTTAACACATTAAGAGATAAAAATAATTCATTTTTAATTATTACACACTACCAAAGATTACTTGATTATATAAAACCTGACTTTGTTCATGTTTTGATGAATGGAAAAATTGTAAAATCTGGTGGTCCAGATTTAGCTTTAGAATTAGAGAAAAAAGGGTACGAAAATTTTAATTAAATGAAAGAACAATTACAAAAAGATTTTTATAATAATATAAAAAATTTAAGTTTATCTCAAAAAGATATCGAGATAAAAAAATTTTGTTTAGATAATTTTATAGATAAAGGTTTTCCAAATAAAAAAGAAGAAGATTGGAAATTTTCAGATCTTAATCAAATAATAAAAAATAATATTGGAGAACTTAGCTTTTATAATGATCAAGCTTCTACTAATAAAGTTGATACCTCTGTATTTGTGGATGGATTAGAGCATAATAAAATAGTTTTTATAAATGGTAGAATTGAAAAAATTGATTTTGAATATGAAAAAAAAGATCAAATAGAAATAATTGATCAATCAGAAACTATAAATGAATTTGAAAATAGCAATTCATTATCTGACTTAAATAATGCCTTTACTAACAAATGTTTTAAAATATTGGTAAAAAAAGGTTATCAGTTAGCAAAACCTCTTATTATCTATCATACAACAAATTCAAAAATTTGGTCTAAAAACATTAATTTACGACTTAATTTTGAACTAGATAAAGATAGCTCCTTAAGATTAATTGATTTGTTTAATGATACATCTGAAAAGAATTTTTTAAATATATTTTATAACTTTGAACTAAAGGAAAATGCTGTTTTAAAAAACTATAAAGTAGATAAATTTGAGAATAAAAATATTAAGTATTCTTTTAATAATATTGATCAAGATAAGAACAGTATTTCTGAAACATTTATTTTATCTTCTGGATCTAATTTTTCTAAAAATGAGATAAACTGTAATTTAAAAGGAGTTTATTCATCAGCTTTTGTTAATGGTGTTTTTTCATTGAATAATGATAAACATCACGAAATTAGATCAATAATCAATCACTTAACTGAAAATACAAAAAGTTATCAATTAATTAAAAGCGTTTTAGAACAAAGCTCTAAAGCAGTGTATCAAGGCAAGATATTTGTAAATTCAGATGCCCAGAAAACTGATGGATACCAATTGAGCAAAGCAATATTGTTAAATAAAGAATCGGAGTTTAATGCTAAGCCAGAACTAGAAATTTATGCTGATGACGTTAAGTGTTCGCATGGTTCAGCATCAGGCAGTTTAAATGAAGACTCTATATTTTATTTGATGTCTAGAGGTTTAAGTTATCAGCAGTCAAGGGAACTATTGATTAATGGTTTTCTGCTTGACGTTGTTGAAAAAATTACTGACTCAGAAATAAAAAACTTAATAAAAAATATGCTTGGAATTAAAGAATGAATATTGATCAGATAAAAAAAGAATTTCCAATTTTTGATGAAAAAATTCAAAATAATGATCTAGTTTATTTAGATAGTGCAAATTCATCACAAAAACCAAAAATAGTTGTGGATAGAATTAATGAATTTTATACCAAACAATTTTCTAACGTTGGAAGAAGTGTTCATTATCTTGCTGTAGCAGCAACTAATTTATATGAAAATACAAGATCATCAGTTCAAAAATATATTAACGCTAAAGATAAAAATGAAATTGTTTTTACAAAAGGTGCTACAGAAGCATTAAATTTAGTTGCTAATACATTAGGCCAAAGTTACCTACAGGAAGGTGATGAAGTATTAATTACGGAACTTGAGCATCATTCAAATTATGTGCCATGGCATTTCTTAAGAAAATCAAAAAATATAAAAATCAATTTTGCTGAAATAAATGAAGAAGGCGAAATCACACTTGAAGAAATAGAAAAGAAAATAACTCCAAAAACAAAATTAATTTCTATTACTCATCTGTCGAATGTAACAGGTGCAATTTTACCTGTAAAAGAAATTACCCAACTTGCACATTCAAAAGGAATAATTGTTGTAGTCGATGGATGTCAAGGAGCTCCGCACTTAAAACTAGATATGCAAGAATTAGATTGTGATTTCTATGCAATTTCATGTCATAAAATGTATGGACCTACAGGTTTAGGAGTTCTTTACGGTAAGAAAAAATGGTTAGAAGAATTACCTCCATACCAAGGTGGTGGAGGAATGATAAATGAAGTTAAAAAAGATAGGATTTCCTATGGTGAATTGCCAAATAAATACGAGGCAGGAACTATGGCTACAGCACAAGTAATTGCTTTCGACCAATCAATAAAATTTTTAGAAAGCATTGGTATTGAAAATGTTATGAAACACGAAGCTGATTTAGTTGAATACGGGCAAGAACTATTACAAAAAAATAACTCAGTTAAACTTATCGGAAATCCAAAAAATAAAGGAGGGGTTTTATCATTCACTATAGAAGGAGTTCACCCTCATGATATAGCAACTATCTTGGATGAAGACGGGGTTGCAATAAGAGCAGGGCATCATTGTTGTCAAATTCTACATGACAAATTAAATATTCCAGCTAGTGCTAGAGCATCAGTTGGTATTTATAATACAAAAGAGGATTTAGATCAGTTGAATGAGTCAATTAACAACTGTAAAAAAATATTTAATTTATAATGAATTTAAAAGAACTTTATCAAGAAATTATATTAGAACACGGTAAGAATCCTAGAAATCTTAGAAAGACAGAAGGTTTTAATAAAGATGCTAAAGGTAATAATCCACTTTGTGGTGATAATGTTCATGTTTATTTAAAACTAAATGGACAAAAAATTGTAGAAGATGCGTCCTTTCAAGGGAGTGGTTGTGCGATTTCAATGGCTTCAGCTTCTATAATGACAGATTTAATTAAAGGAAAAAATGAGCATGAGGCTAAAGAGATAGTTGAGGATTTTTTAGGAATGATTAAGGAAAATCCTGAATTAAAATCTAAGTATTTGAATGAAGATGAAAAAACTAAACTAATGTGTTTATCTGGTGTTAAGCAATATCCAATGAGAGTTAAGTGCGCAACTTTATCTTGGCATACAATGGTTTCTGCTTTTGATGAAAAAACAGAGGAAGTAAAAACGGAAAATTAAATTATGTCAAAAAAAGAACAGATAATTGAAGAAATAAGAAAAATTTATGACCCTGAGTTACCTGTAAATATCTACGAATTGGGTTTGATTTATGATATTAAGGTTGAGGACGATAAGTTTGCTAAAATTAAAATGACTTTAACTACACCAAATTGCCCAGTAGCTGAAAGTTTACCCAAAGAAGTAAAAGATGGTGCAATGCAAGTAGAAGGTATAGAGGATGTTGATCTTGAGTTAGTTTGGGATCCACCGTGGAATAAAGATATGATGTCAGAAGCAGCAAAATTGGAATTGAATTTATAATGAACCCAATAATTAAATTAAGTGATAACGCAGCATTAAGAATAAAAGAAATAATGTCTAATGCTGAAAAAGATTCTATTGGTGTTAGAGTGTCAGTTAAATCAGGTGGTTGTGCAGGGATGTCTTATGTAATGGAGTATACAAAAGAGTTAAATCCTAATGACGAAATTATTGAGGATAAGGGTGTGAAAGTATTTGTTGATTCAGCTGCTATTATGTATCTTCTTGGTACTGAAATGGATTATAAAAAGGAGGAATTATCCTCATCATTTGTGTTCAATAATCCTAATGAAACTGAGCGTTGCGGCTGCGGAGAGTCTTTCAAAATATCATAAGTTGTATTATCCCATTTATCGCATATCTGTATTGCATTATATGCATATCTAGTATATAGTTTCTTTATGAACAAATTTGAGTTTAAAAATCTTGTTAAAAACTTAAAAGACTCTTTAAAGGAAAAAACATTCTTTAAAGAACTACGTAAAGAAGTTGAAACCGGTGCGAACGGCACACAAGATTACGTAGTTAAAAAAGGTGTTAACAAAGATACAATTGCAACAACTAGACAGTAATTAAATTTATTAGCTACTGTAATACATCTCAAACTCTACAGGATGAGGTGCATGTTCAAATTTGTGAATTTCTTCAAACTTAAGAGCAATGTAAGCATCAATTTGATCATCAGTAAAGACACCGCCTTGAGTTAAAAACTCTCTGTCTTTATCTAAACTTTCCATTGCTTCTCTTAAAGAACCGCAAACTGTTGGAATAGCTTTAACTTCTTCAGGTGGTAATTCATATAAATCTTTATCAAAAGATTCACCTGGATGAATTTTATTTTTAATCCCATCAATTCCAGCCATTAACATAGCTGCGAAAGTTAAATATGGGTTTCCTGCAGCATCTGGAAATCTAATTTCACATCTTGCACCTTTTTTACTTAATGTGATCGGTATTCTACAAGAAGCAGATCTATTTCTTGCTGAATACGCAAGAAGAACTGGAGCTTCAAAACCTGGAATTAACCTTTTGTAACTGTTTGTTGTAGAGTTAGCAAAAGCATTAATCGCTTTAGCATGTTTTAAAATTCCGCCAATATAATGTAACGCAGTTTCGCTTAATCCAGAATACGCATCACCTGAAAATACCGGAGTATCACCTTTCCAAATAGATTGGTGGATGTGCATACCTGAACCATTGTCTCCAGCAACTGGCTTTGGCATAAATGTTGCAGTTTTTCCAAATGAATGTGTAACCATTTGAACAACATATTTATATAATTGGACGTTATCAGCTTGGTTTACTAAAGTTCCAAAATACATTCCAAGCTCGTGCTGACTAGGAGCAACTTCATGGTGATGTTTTTCAACTTTAATACCAACTTCTTTCAAATTTTTAAGATACTCACCACGCATGTCTTGTTCACTATCAACTGGTGGTACTGGGAAATATCCTCCTTTAATTTGAGGTCTATGACCCATATTTCCATTTTCATATTCTTTACCTGAATTGTAAGGACCTTCTTTACTATCTAATTTAAATCCACACTCATTCATATCATTTTTAATTCTTACATCGTCAAAAACAAAAAATTCTGGCTCAGGTCCAAAAAAAGCTTTATCACCTATACCTGAAGCTTTTAAATATTCTTCAGCTTTTTTAGCAACACCTCTTGGATCTCTTTCATAAGGGTCTTTTTTAATTGCATCTAGAATGTCACAAAACAAAACTACAGTATTATGAGACGTAAAAGGATCCATGAACATTCTTGCAGTATCAGGTTTTAAAATCATGTCAGACTCATTAATTGCTTTCCAACCAGCAATAGACGAACCGTCAAAAAAGACACCTTCATTCAACATACCTTCATCAACTATTGAAGCATCCATTGTTAAGTGTTGAAGTTTTCCCCTTGGATCAGTGAATCTTAGATCCACAAATTCTGCTTCTTTTTCTTTGATATATTTTAATACGTTTGCTGCACTCATTTTGTCTCCTATGTAATTTTGTTTGGCCTAATTAGCAAAAAAATACTTAAAAATATTGCTTATTTAATAAATAACACCTATGCAATTTTCACATAAGTAGTGTAATTAGTCACTAAAATAATAAATTAATTAAACTTGTGAATTCAATACTAAATAAAGAGCCAGTATTAAGAGCAGAAAAATCTCTAAAACAATTTAACCCAGATCTTAAAGTGATTGTTTTGGAGCAAACTGCGAGAACAGCTAACGATGCAGCTACAGCTTTAGGTTGCAAAGTAGGAGCCATTGTCAAAAGCTTACTTTTTAAGGCAGGGGATAGTTATGTTTTATGTTTAGTTTCTGGAGATAAAAGGTGCTCATTAAATAAATTAAAAAAAATTTTAGATGAAAAAGATGTTTCGATGGCGAACCCAGAAGATGTTAAAAAAATTACTGGATATACAATTGGTGGAGTATCTCCAACAGGACATTTAACAAAAATAAAAATTTTCATTGATGAAACTTTAAATAGATTTTCTTCTATTTTTGCAGCCGCAGGTCATCCTAATGCAGTATTTGAAATAAATTTTGAAAATTTAATTGCCTTAACCTCCGGTGAGATAAAAGAGATAACTGAATGAGACAACCAAAATTAATTGATTACTTTTTATTGACAATATTATCTCTTATATGGGCTTCTGCGTTTTTTAATATAAAAATAGCAACTTTTTCTTTTGGCCCAGTTACAATTGCTTTCCTAAGGGTATTTTTTGGAGCAATTCCAGTTTTACTATTGTGTTATTTTAAAAATATAAAAGTTGAAGCTTTTTCTAAAGATTGGCATTGGTTTGCAATGATAGGGTTTATTAATTTGGTAGCTCCATTTTTCTTGATTGCTTATGGAGTTAAATCAGTTCAAAGTAATTTGGCAGCTATATTAATGTCAACTACTCCTTTAAGCTCCACAGTGCTAGCTCATTTTTATACAAAAAACGAAAAATTCAATTTAGTAAAAACCATTGGGATTTTAATTGGATTTTCTGGAATAGTTTTTTTATTTTCTGACAATCTTTTAATAGATGAAAATAATTTTGTTTCAGCTTTGTTGATATTACTTGGATCAACTTGTTATGTTATAGGTGGGGTACTAACGTTAAAAATAAGTAATAAAAAAAATGAAAATGTAACTGGATCTATTTTAATTTGGGCGATAATTATTTTGTTACCATTAACATTTTTAATTGAAAAACCCTTTCAAACCATACCAAGAACAGACTCTCTTATATCAGCTATTTATTTAGGAATTGTTCCTACAGGAATTGCTTGGTTGTTACGTTTTAGAATTTTGACTACAAATGGATTAATTTTTCAATCTCAAGTTTCTTATTTGATACCAATTTTTGGAACTATTTTAGGTTACATATTTTTAAAAGAATTAATTACTACTAAAGTTTTAATTTCTTTAATTGCAGTTTGCATTGGTATTTACTTTGTTAAAAAAGGTGGAAACAAACAGGTTATTTAATTTTTGCAAGAGCTTCAATCTTAAGCTATCAGTTTAATTCCCATTCTTATTGCGACAAAAATTACAAGAAAAGAAGTTAGTAGAGCTAAAATTTTGTTCGATAAAAATTTAATGTTTAATAAGCTACCAATTTGTCCTCCAATAAGCACCGTTAAAAATAATGGCCAATAGTTAATAACCTGATCTAAAACCTGATCTTTTGTCAATTGTCCGGCTATTCCAAAGATAGAATTGATTAAAATAAATAAAGATGCACTGCTGGTGATATGTCTAGGGTATCCAGCTTTCATTAAAAAAAGAAGGGGGCTTAAAAAAATTCCTCCACCAATTCCTACTAATCCTGACATAAAGCCAATTATCGATCCAATAGAAATTGAGATTAATCTTGATATTTGGTTAATTTTAATTTTCTCTTTATTAAAAGACTTGCTCTCAATTAATAAAAAAATGCCTGCAACCAACAAAATACAAAATAATAAAATCTCAAATAAACTTTTTTCAATTGTTATTGATCCTCCAATAAATGCAAATGGAATAGAGCCAATTAAATAAGGAAAAAGTAAATTAAAATTAATGTTTTTAGATCTTATGAAATTAATAGAATTACCAGATACAACAATAATATTACATACAAGAGCTATAACGGGGAATATTGTGTAAGGTACACCCCAAATTAAAAGTATTGCAAGATATGTTGAGCCACCTCCAAATCCAACACTTGAGTATATTAAAGCGGTTACAAAAAAAAGAATTGATAATATAATCATTTTTAAATTATGGATGTAAATATAGCTTTATTAACTGTAACAGATACAAGAACATTTGATAATGATAAATCGGGTGCAATCTTGGTTGAAAAAATTAAAGAAGCCAAACATCAATTAATTGATAGAAAAATTTGCAAAGATAATAAAGAAGATATTGTAAAAATTTTAAAAGAATGGACCAATCAAAAAGAGATAGATGTTATAATAACTACAGGAGGAACAGGTCTTACAGGAAGAGATATAACTCCTGAAGCAGTTAATGAAATTGCAGATAAACATATACCTGGATTTGGGGAGGTTTTTAGAACAATAAGTCTAAAAACAGTTGGAACATCCTCTATACAATCTAGAGCTTGTGCAGCTTTATCTAATGGTAAATATATATTTGCATTACCAGGATCCTCTGGAGGTGTAACTGATGCGTGGGATGGAATATTAAAGCATCAATTAGACGTTAATCATAAACCCTGTAATTTTGTAGAATTATTCCCTAGACTTAAAGAGAAATAATTATTTTTGATATTTGTCTTTCCATTCAGAATAAGGCATCCCGTAAACATGTTCTCTTGCATCAGGGTCAGAAATTTCAATCCCTTTTTTTCCTGCTTCTTCTCTGTACCATTTAGAAAGACAGTTTCTACAAAAACCTGCAAGATTCATTAGATCTATATTTTGTACATCTTTTCTTTCTCTAAGATGAGAAATTAATCTTTCAAAAGCTGCAGATTGTAATTCTTTTTTTTGTATTTTCGTCCATAATTTATTATATGTTTAATTTATGAAATTAACAGGATCTTATAAAATTAATTTAAAAAAACAAAAAGTTTGGGAAGCTTTAAATGATCCAGAAATACTTAAACAAGCAATCCCGGGATGTGAGGAATTTAATAAAAAATCTGATACTGAATTTTCTGCAAAAGCTACAAATAAAATTGGACCTTTTAATGCAACCTTTTCTGGTGACATTGAATTAAAAGATTTAAATCCTCCTAACAGCTATAAGATATTAGGATCTGGAAACTCTCTAGTTGGCTTTGCCTCAGGAGAAGCTGAAGTTAAACTTGAGGATACAGACACTGGAACAAATTTAATTTATTCTGTTGAAGCACAAGTTGGTGGTAAAATTGCACAAGTAGGTTCAAGACTTATAGATATGACAGCAAAAAAAATGGCAGATATTTTTTTTGGTAAATTTTCTGAATTAATTTCTTCTGAAAAAAATGAAACTATCGAGATAACTGACTCAGATAATGAAAAAGTACCTGAAACAAAAATTAATTATAGATATTTAACAGCCGCAGTAGTTCTAGGAATTTTCTTAATTTATTGGATGTTTTTAAAATAAAATTCTAGTCCAAGTAGTGTTCAATTTGACACTTGCCTTCATAATCTCAAAATGATTAAATCTTAATATTATTTATAAGGAGAGATTATGGGTAAAATTTCATTAGAAGTTAATGGAAGAAAAGTTGAAAAAGAAGCTCCTGATAACACTTTACTATCTACATTTTTAAGAGAGCATTTACAGCTAACAGGTACACATATTGGATGTGATACTAGTCAATGCGGAGCATGTGTAGTTCATGTTGATGGAAATTCTTTAAAAAGTTGTACGGCTTTAGCAGCTGATGTTAATGGATCAAAAGTTACAACAATTGAAGGTTTAGAAACAAATGGAAAAATGCATCCAATGCAAGAAGCGTTCAAAAAACTTCATGGCTTACAGTGTGGTTTTTGTACTCCAGGAATGGTTATGAGCGCAGTTGATCTTTTGCAAAAAAACAAGAAACCATCAGATACAGAAATTAGAGATTGGTTAGAAGGAAATATTTGCAGATGTACAGGATATCAAAATATTGTTGCCGCGGTTAAAGAAGCAGCAACAAAAATGTAATTTTAAGGAGGAAAAAGAAAATGGCAAGTTTAGTAGGTTCTAGAGTTGAGAGAAAAGAGGATAAAAGATTTTTAACTGGTAAAGGCAGATACACAGCAGATATTAATTTAGCAAATCAAACTTACGCAATTTTTGTTAGGTCTCCACATGCAAGAGCATCTATTAAAAAATTAAATATTGATAAAGCTTTAAAATCATCAGGAGTAGTAAGCATACTTACAGGCAAAGAAATAGCAGATGATAAAATTGGAGGTTTAATTGCGGGCTGGGCAATCAGAAGTGAAGATGGTACAGAAATGAAATGTCCTGGAAACCCTCCTTTAGCTAAAGATAATGTAAATTTTGTTGGAGATCCTGTTGCAGTTGTAATTGCTGAAAGTTTAGCAGAAGCAAAAGAAGCTGCAGAAAAAGTTGAAGTTGATTACAAAGTATTAAAAGCAGTCACAAGTACTGCAGATGCTATGAATGGAGATACTATTCATGAAGGCATCGATAAAAATCTTTGTTTTGACTGGTTATTAGGCGATAGACAAAAAGTTAAAGAAGCATTTGATAAAGCTGATAAAGTAATTTCTATTGATATCATTAATAATAGATTAATTCCAAATGCAATGGAGCCAAGAGCATGTGTTGCCGATTACAATGCAGCATCTGAAGAGATTACTTTATATACAACAAGTCAAAATCCACATTTATCAAGATTAATAATGTCTGCTTTTGGAAATGTAGCTCCTGAACATAAGTTAAGAGTTGTAGCTCCAGATGTTGGCGGTGGTTTTGGTTCAAAAATTAATGTCTACAACGAAGATATTGTTTGTAGCTGGGCAGCTAAAAAAATTAATAGAGCTATAAAGTGGGTTGCAGAAAGATCAGAGTCTTTTTTAACTGATATACATGGAAGAGATCATGTAACTCATGCAGAATTAGCGGTTACTAAAGATGGAAAGTTTCTTGGTTTTAAAAATGAGACCATAGCAAACCTTGGAGCTTATGCTCGAGTATTCGGCACAGTGACACCGACTTATTTATTTGGACCTTGTGCAACTGGAGTTTATGAAATTCCAGCAGCTTATACAAATGTCAAAGCTGTTTATACAAATACAGCTCCAGTAGACGCTTATAGAGGTGCAGGAAGACCAGAGGCTACTTACACTATTGAAAGATTAGTTGAAAAAGCTTCAATGGAATTAGGGATAGATAAAACTGAACTTAGAATTAAAAATTTCCCTACAGCATTTCCTTTTAAACAAACATTAGTTCATACTGTAGATTCTGGCGATTATGTTGCTGGAATGGAAAAGGCAAAACAGATGGCAGACTACAAAGGTTTTGAGGCAAGAAGAAAAGAGTCTGAAGCCAAAGGAAAACTAAGAGGAATAGGTGTTACTTCATATTTTGAAGCATGCGGTATTGCTCCTTCGGCTGCTGTAATGTCTTTAGGATGTGGAGTTGGATTATGGGAATCTGCAGAGGTTAGATTTAATCCAACTGGACAAGTCACTGTTTACACAGGTTCACATAGTCATGGACAAAGTCACCAAACAACTTTTGCTCAAATAGCAGCTGATGAGTTAGGTGTACCAATAGAAAATATAGATATCGTTCATGGAGATACAGATAAAGGAACATTTGGTATGGGAACATACGGTTCTAGATCTCTAGCTGTTGGTGGTATCGCAATTGTTAATGCTTGTAAAAAAATAGTTGAAAAAGGTAAAAGAGTTACAGCAAAAATGTTAGAGGCAAATCCAGAAGATGTTGAGTTTAAAGATGGTGAATTTATTGTTTCTAAATCAAATAAAAAGAAAACAATAGGAGAAGTAGCTTTTGCTTGTTATTTACCGGGTGTAAGAGATGAAATGAAATCTCCATTGCCAGAGGGTGATGAGCCTGGTTTAAAAGAAACTTCTTTTTATGATCCTTCAAACTTTTCTTTTCCAGCAGGAACACATATTGCTGAAGTTGAGATAGATCCAGAAACAGGTCATGTGAAGCTAGAAAAATATACAGCTTGTGATGATTTTGGAAGAATAATTAATCCAATGGTTGTCGAAGGACAAGTTCATGGTGGTCTTGCTCAAGGCATTGGTCAAGCATTGTATGAAAATGCAGAGTATGATGAAACAGGTCAGTTGATGACTGGATCTTATATGGATTATACGATGCCACGTGCAGATAATTTTCCTGAGTTCAACATTGGTTATACTTGTACACATGCAACCACAAATCCTTTAGGAGTTAAAGGTTGTGGAGAAGCGGGAGCAATAGCAGCACCACCTACTGTGATGAATGCTGTGATTGATGCCTTAGGTGGACAAGAGGTTACTATGCCAGCTACAGCTGAAAAAGTGTGGAAGGCTTGTAAAAATCTAAAAAAATCTAACGCAAAAGCAGCATAGGAGGTTTATGAAAGATTTTAATTATCATTCAGCAAAAGATAGTAAAGAGGCATCTAAACTTGCTTCATCTAGTTCTGCTTTTTTAGCAGGAGGAATGACCACTATTCCTTCAATGAAATTAGGATTGGCTACTTACAAAGATTTAATTGATATAAAAAATATTAAAAAATTGAGTGGTATAAAAGTAAGTGGCAAATCAGTTATAATAGGAGCTGCAACTAAACATGTTGAAGTTTCAAATTCTAAAGATGTTAAAAAAGCAATTCCATCATTGTCTAGTTTGGCTGAAGGAATAGGTGATCCACAAGTTAGAAATAGAGGAACGATAGGTGGTTCAATTGCAAATAATGATCCATCAGCTGATTATCCATCTGCATGTATAGCTTTAAACGCAACAATACATACGAACGAAAGAAAAATTGAAGCGGCAAAGTTTTTTAAAGGAATGTTTGAGACCGCTTTAAAAAAGGGTGAGTTAATTGAAGCTATCGAATTTCAAATACCAGAAAAATCTAGCTATCAAAAACATCCAAATCCTGCATCTAGATATGCAATCGTTGGAGTATATGTAGCTAAACATAAAGGAGATGTAAATGTTGCAGTTACTGGTGCAAAATCATGTGTTTATAATGATAAAGATATGTCAAAAGCCCTAACAGGTAATTTTTCCTCTTCTTCAATAGATGGAATGGATCTAGATAGTTCAGAAATGAACTCTGATATGCATGCTTCTGCAGATTTTAGAGCTAGTTTAGTTGTCACTCAGGCTAAAAAAGCCGTTGATGCTTGTTAGTTAAAAACTATATTTTGTCAGATGAAAAATTCATTTGATGAGAAAATATTAGACGAAGCTCAAGATTGGATCAGGGCTAATCAAAAAGTAGTTTTAGCAACTGTAATTCAAACTTGGGGATCATCACCCAGACAGGTTGGTAGCAGAATGATTGTGAACGAAAAAGGAGATTTTTCAGGATCAGTTTCTGGTGGATGTGTGGAGTCTGCAGTTGTAAGTGAGTGTCTATCATTAATTAAAGACAACAAGCCTTGTAAAAAAATAGAATTTAAAGTTTCGAATGAGAGTGCGTGGGAAGTGGGTCTGGCATGTGGTGGAGAGATAGCGGTATATATTGAGCAGATACACTAATGAAAATTAAAACACTTGAAGAAATATTAAAAAAAAAATCCTCAAAAACTGAGTTTGCAATTCTTACAAATTTAGAAAATGGGAATAGTGAAATATATTTACCTGGCACTTCTCCAAAAGGAGAATTTTTAAAATATGCTGATGAAATAGAAAAATTTTTTAAATCAAAAAAAAATGGGGTCATAGAAAATTCAGAAATATTTGTTGAAACATATATAAAACCAATAAAAGTAGTTATTGTTGGGGCTGTACATATTGCACAATATTTAGTTGATTTTGCAAAAAGTTTAAATTTTGAGATTAGTATTATAGATCCAAGAGGATATTTTGCATCCGAGCAAAGATTTCCAGATATTAAAGTTGTTAATAAATGGCCAAAAGAAGCTTTTAAGGAAATTGAAACTAATTCAAGTACAGCCTTAATAGCTTTAACACATGATCCAAAAATAGATGATCCTGCTTTACAATACGCATTAAAAAATAAATTTTATTATATTGGAGCACTTGGCAGTAAAAAAACTCATGAAAACAGATGTCAAAGATTAGTCGAAGCTGGATTTACTAATGATGAAATTAATTCAATTCACGGACCAATTGGTATTAAGCTCGGTGGTAAATCTGCTCCAGAAATTGCTTTATCTATTATAGCTCAATTAGTATCAGAAACTTATAAAAAGTGATTAAAGCAATATTACTTGCAGCTGGCCAATCAAAAAGAATGAAATCTGAAAATAAACTGATTAAGCTATATAAAAATAAACCGTTAATAAATTATTCTTTAAATGTATTAACAAAAAGTAAAGTAAATAAAATTATCCTAGTTCTTGGCCATCAACACAAAGAAGTAAAAAAAATAATAAAAAAAAATAAAAAAATTATTTTTACCTATAACAAAAATTACAAAAAAGGGATGGCCTCTTCTATAAAAATAGGATTAAAAAAAATATCTAAAAATGATAAGGGCTTTATTATAGCTCAGTCGGACATGCCATTTGTTAAACAATCAGATATAAATAAAATTTGTAGATCTATAAATTCTAAAAAATTTTTAGTACATGCTTTAAAATATAAAAATAGAGTAGGTAATCCTATTGGTTTTGACAATTCTTTAATAAAAAAATTTAAAAATATTAAAGGTCAGTTTGGAGCAAAATTTATGGTTAAGAGGCTTAAAAATAGAACAAATTTTATTAAAACTAAGAGTATCAAATCTTTTAAAGATTTTGATAAAGCCTCAGATTTTAGAAGCTGATCTTGTAATTTTAATTCTAAAAAGTAAAAGAATTACTAAAATAATTAAAAATATAAGTGGTTTGAAAAATATTGTTTTTGATAGCCAAATATAATGAAGTACGCCAAAAATCCCAATTATATAAATTAATCTATGAATTTTTTTCCAACTTTGTTTTAACAGTCTAACCATTCTCTCAGATGACGTTACAGCAAGTGGAATTAACAACAGCCAAGCTGAAAATCCTATAAAGATAAACTTCTTTTTTAAGACATCATTTATCAGTGGCTCAAAATCAAATCTGTAATCAAGACCAACATAACTTAACATATGAATAGATGCATAAAAAAAAGTAAACAAACCAAGCATTCTTCTAAACTTGATCCACTCTACTGATTTTGTGATTTGCTTAAGTGGTGTCATAGAAAGAGTTAAAAGAATAAATATCAAAGTCCATTCTCCAAAGTGATTAATGATTCTGTCAACTGGCTCTGGACCTAATTGATTAAAAATTATTTGATAAGAAATCACATAGATTGGCCAAAGAGAAAGAAAAAAAACTAGAGTTTTAGAATATCTTCTCAATTTAATTTAGAAATTTTTTTTTAAATCCATACCGCTATAGAGACTTGCAACTTCATCTCCATAACCATTAAACATTAAGGTCTTTACTCTAGGCGCCCAAACACCTTCACCTATTATTCTTTCAGTTGCTTGAGACCATCTTGGGTGATCAACATTAGGGTTAACATTTGAGTAAAATCCATACTCTCTAGGTGAAGCCCACATCCATGATGAGGTAGGCATGTTTTCAACAAATTTAATTTTAACAATAGCTTTTGCACTTTTAAAACCATACTTCCACGGAATAAAAATTCTTAGTGGTGCTCCGTTTTGATTAGGCAGTTTTTTACCATATAAACCTGTCACAACTGTTGTCAAAGGATGCATGGCTTCATCAATTCTTAAACCTTCATTGTAAGGCCAGTTTAAAACAGGGTATCTTTGACCTTTCATTTGTGCGGGGTCATACACACTTTCAAATTCAACAAATTTTGCTTTATTAGTTGGATTTACTTTTGATAGTAATTTACTTAAAGAAAAACCCATCCATGGAATAACCATAGACCAACCCTCAACACATCTTAATCTATATATTCTTTCCTCAGAAATAAACATTTCTGAGATTTCTTCCATAGATAATTTTATTGGTTTTTCAACTTCACCCTCAATAGTTATATCCCAAGGAGTTGTTTTAAATATTTGAGAATTTCTATGAGGATCACTCTTTGATGTTCCAAACTCATAATAATTATTATAAGTCGTTATGTCTTTATAACTTGTTAATTTATCTCTCTCACTTGCTAAAGATTTATTTAAAAAGGGTATACTAGACATTGCTAATGTGCTTGCACCGAGACCTACAGATTTAATGAAAGATCTTCTTTTTTTATAAATATTCTCTGGTGTAATTTCTGAATTTTTAAATTTTATCATTTTAATTATTTAGAGATATTCCTTTTAACCACTCACTGTCCTCATTTTCATAATGTTCTTTTTTCCAAATAGGAGATCTTTTTTTAATTTCTTCAATTATATATCTAGATAACACAAAAGCTTGATCTCTATGTTTGCAAGCTACACCAATAATGATGCTTTTTTCTTTTAAACCTAAATATCCTTTAACATGCTCAATAAATACTGCTTTTTCTTTAATATTTAGCTTGTTATCAGCTTCTTTATAAATTTCTTCAAAACTTTTTATAACCATACTTTCTTTGGCATCATAGGTAATACCAGTAACTGTTTTATTTTCATTTAAATCTCTTACAGTCCCAACAAAATATATTACAGCACCAAATTTCGATTGATTTAAAAAATTTTCTGCTTTTGAAATTTCTATCTTCTCATTTTTTGAAGCATCAATAATTTTAGTATGTAGCATTAACCACCTCCTATAGGAGGTATAATGCTAAAGTTTTGTTTTTTAACTATTTTATAATTGTCTGAGACAATTTTATCATCAGACGAACAAAAAGCTGATGATTTAATAATTTTTTTAAAAGTTTCATTTCCTTTAAATTTTATATCAATAAACTCTATCATTTGGTTTCTAAGATCTTTTATTGAGGAATTTTCAATTAATTCAAAGTCTAAATGGGATTTAGTACTAAATTCTCTAGCTGCGCCAAATAGTTCAACTGATATTTTCATTAAAAAATATTTTTTAAAAAATCTGGGAGACCATCAGGGTTTTTCCATAGTCCACTTTTTCCACCTTCTTTAATTAATAATTTTACGTTATCAATTTTAAGATGTGGATTTACTATTTTGCTTAAATCATAAATTGTGATTAAGGCAGAGTTAACACCCATTATAGCTTCCATTTCAACACCTGTTTTTGCTACTGCAGAAACTACACAAAAAACTTCTAATGAATTGTCTAATTCATTCATAATTATTTTAGTAGCCGTATGGTCAATTGGAAGTGGGTGACATAGAGGAATAAGTTCACTTGTTTTTTTTACACCCAACACAGCTGATACCTCAGCTAAAGTAATGGGATCTCCTTTAGGCATCTTCTTATTTTTAATTAGATCGAAAACCTCTTTTCCAACATAAATTTTACCTGACGCAAGTGCTCTTCTAAAAGTTTCTTTTTTTGAAGAAACATCAACCATATTGAATGAGTTTTTTTGAAATATTTCTTTCGCCCAATCTTTAAGTTCTTCTTGATTTATAATTTTTAATTTTGACATTAGCCACCCGTGGTAGATAAATTTTTAGTTAAACCAGTTTCTCCAAGTTCCAAATGGTGAGATTCTTTTTTAAATTTCATTTGACCCATTATAAGATCTTGTAATTCTTCAATTTGATCATCTTTTTGTAATAAATGTCTTATACTTATTCCAGTATTTCCAAATAGGCATAATCTAAGATCTCCTCTTGATGTAATTCTTAATCTGTTACAACTTCTACAAAAATCTTTAGAGTAGGGCGCTATAATTCCAAATTTCCCTTTGTATTCTGGATTGATATAATTTAGTGACGGCCCTGCATCTTTACCTAAGGTTTGATAAATCCAATTATTTTTATTTAAGTAATCTTTGAAAATTTTTGAAGATACATGATATTTTTTAAAATAATCTAGGTTATCGCCTGTTTGCATAAGTTCTATATATCGAAAATCCACTTTGTTCTTTTTTATAAATTCTCCCCAAGACTCAAAATCTTTTTCTGATGCATTTATTCCATTTAAAAGAACTGCATTAATCTTAATATTTTCAAAATTTAAATCTTGTAGAATATTAATTCCTTTTAAAATCTCTGGTAATCGATCATGACCTGTAACATTTTTAAATGTATTTCTATCTAGACTATCAATGCTAATATTAATGCCGTTTAAGCCACTATCTACTAACATCTTTGCTTTTTCATCTAAATGATAACCGTTTGTGGTAATTACAACTTTTTTTATTCCAGCTTCATTTTTTAAGATCTTGATTATATCAAAAAAATCTTTTCTTACCGTTGGTTCACCTCCAGTAAGTCTAATTTTACATACACCCAATTTTGAAAAAACTTTTGCTAGACGTCTAATTTCCTCTAAGTGAAGAAATTTTCTATTATCGCTCTTATCAATTTGATATCCATTTGGTAAACAATACCCACACTTAAAATTACATACATCGGTAATTGAAAGTCTTATATATGGAAAAGTTCTGCCAAAACTATCTCTTAATATATTCATTTAAGTTAAAGCTATCATAATTAATAAAATTAATCATGATAGAATTAACTTAAAAACCTAGCTTTAACCTGCTGGTTTATAATTAGCCATAGCCTTTGATGCCATGCCAGCAGCTTTACCCATATCCATTTCTTCTAATATGGTGAAATTTGTTATAGCTCCAGAAGCTTCAACTGCTAGCTTAACTGCTGCTGCGCCTTCAAATCCAATACTACCACTCACAACTCCTACAAAATCATAAGCTCCTCTTGTGATCATAAAAGATTCCATCTTTCCTCCTACTGCCTCTGATAAAGCAGTAGCTGCTGCAGCTCTGTCTTGGTCTGGATTACCTATAAATCCTTTAAAAGCTTGAGCTGTATAATTGCCCATTACTATAAATTTAGCCATAGTTACCTCCTTTTTATAAAGTAACATTATAGAAGAAAAACAATTAATGAAAAAATTAAATATTAGTTATGTTGATTTTAAATATATTAATTTCAACTATTACTAGACACTTTAGTGCATTAAAATACTATAAAACTTAACTTCTATAAAAATAGTGATCCTGTAAAAGGTAAAATATTTTCAACTTTGTTTGTAAGAATTTAATTTAATTAAAATATTATTTTTTCAAATTTTTTAGATTTTAAAGACCTTTTTGCACTTTCTGCTAGTATAAGAGATTTTCTACCATCTTCAAAATTAGCTAAAGGTTTAGAATTTTTTTTACAAATTTTTACTAAGTCATCCAGTTGAATTTTGTAGGCTTCAGAATATCTTTCAATAAAAAAGTTTTTTAATTGAGTTTTGTTGTCAGTTGAATTTTTTGAATACAAAACTGTTTCCAAATCTCTTTGATTATCTGAAATGATCATTCCTTTAGACCCAAAAAGCTCTATTCTTTGATCATAACCAAAACTACAATGCCTAGAATTAGTAATAATACACTGCACTCCTTTTTTAGTTTTCATAATTACAGTAGCTAAATCTAAATCGTTTATTTTTTTTAGTTTTCTATCCGAGAAACGTTGCCCAGTAGCAAATATGGACTCAAATTCATCATTTCCAGCATAAAATCTTGCTAAATCAAAATCATGAATCATCATATCTTTAAATATACCTCCAGATGTCTTTAAATAGTTTATTGGTGGAGGCTCAGGGTCTCTGCTAGTAATAATTATTTTTTCTAATTTACCGATTCTACCCTTGAGTAAATTATGATTTAAGGAATTATGCGCTGGGTCGTACCTTCTATTAAATCCGAGTTGAATTTTTGGTTTATATTTAGAAATTCTTTTTTTACACTTGTTAATTTTATTTAAATCAAGGTCTAAAGGTTTTTCACAAAATACAACTTTCTTATTTACAACCGCTTCTTCAATAAATTTTAAGTGTGTGTTTGTGCTTGATGCAATAAAAATACATTTGATATTTTTATCTTTAAATGCAATTTTTGGATTTTGAATATCAATAGAGTTATACTTTTTGGATAGTTTTTTTGTTAATTTTTGATCTTTATCAAAAATATATTTCAGATTAAAATCTTTATGATTTATCAGGTTATTGGCGTGCATTTGACCAATTCTTCCAAGTCCAAATAGTGCAATATTAATTATATTTTTACCCATCTTTTTCTTCTTGAGGAAATTTTACACGCACTAATAAATTTTGCTGTTTCTAAACCCTCATCTTCATTTGGATAAAAGTATCTTTTTTTTGTTTTGTTTTTCAAAGAGTCGGCAAACTCTTTATAAATATTAGCAAACGCATCAAGGTATCCCTCTGGGTGACCAAATTTTATTCTAGAGAATTGCTTTGAAAATTCTGAATTATGAAATCCTCTTTCTAATAATTTTACAGCACCTTTTTCTGGATTTAATTTAAGATAATTTGGATCATTTTGAACCCACTCTAAACTACCTTTAGAACCAAATACTCTAATTCTTAAACCATAAACACCACCTTTGGCCATTACACTTGTCCAAAACATTCCTTTTGCGCCATTGTTAAAATTGATCATAACCTGTGCATTATCATCCATTTTAATTTTTTTTGATATTTGCTTTATATCTGCAAAAACTGTTTGTCCTTTCAAACCCGAAATATAAGAGGCTAGATGGTACGCATGAGTTCCAATTTCATTTAAAACAGCGGATGCTCCAACTATTTTATTATCAATTTTCCATTTAAGTTTTCTTTTTACATTTTTTGAATTAATTTTTGTTCCACCAGACCAATCTTGAATATATTCAACATTAATATATTCAACTTTACCAATTTTACCCTTTTCAACTAATTTTTTTGCTTCTCTCACCATTGGATAAGCGGAATAATTATGAGTTAGTGCGTATTTTATTTTTTTATTTTTTTTAATTGATTTGAAAAGTTTTTTTGCTTGATCTAAATTTCCTGCAAAAGGTTTATCAGAAATTATATTTATATTTTTTGAAATAAATTTTTCAGCAATAATTTGATGACTTGATGGTGGTGTCATTATAGCAACTACATTAATTCCATCTTTTCTCTTAGCTTCTTTCTCAGCCATATCCTTATAATTTGAGTAACATCTGTCAGATGAAATCCCTATACTCTTTCCAAACTTAGTAGAAATTTTTTCATTTCTTGAAAAAACTCCTGCTACTATTTCATATTGATCATCAAATCTAGATGAGATTCTATGAACATGACCAATCCATGATCCAGGACCACCCCCAACAATTCCTAAACTTAATTTTTTAGTTTTATTTGATTTAAACATTGAATATATCTTAGCAAAAAAAATATTTATGTCAGTAAAATTAGGAATAGCACCAATAGCATGGAGTAATGATGACATGCCAGAACTAGGGGGTGATACACCTTTGGAACAATGTTTGTTAGAAGCAAGTCAGGCAGGATTTATAGGTATAGAGTCGGGTGGAAAATTTCCAAACAAGTCAGAGGAATTAATTCCAAAATTAAATGAGTTTAACTTAAACCTTTGTTCTGGTTGGTATGGTGCAAATTTAAGAAAAAATACAGTAGAAGAGGAAAAAAAAGTTATACAAGATCAATTGAAATTATTTAAAGATTGTAACGCACCTTGCATTGTTTTTTGCAGAAGTTGCTGGATCAATTCAAGGAGATCCAGACAAAAAACTTTCGACTAGACCAAAAATGGATGAAGAAGAGTCTAAAAATTACTATAAAAAAATTTCGGAAATGGGCAAATATTTACAAGATCAAGGCATGCCACTTGCTTACCATCATCACATGGGAACAGTTATAGAAACCGAGGAAGATACTATAAAATTGCTAGAGAATACTGATGATAGTGTAAAGCTTACTTTAGACACTGGTCATATGCTCTTTGCTCAAGGTAACTCTCTTGAAATATTAAAAAATTTTAGTGATAGGGTTATTCATATGCATTGCAAAGATATTAGAAAAAATGTTTTAGATAAATCATTAAAAGAAGATTTAAGCTTTAGAGGTGCATTTTTAGAGGGTGCTTTTACGGTACCTGGAGATGGCTGTATTGATTACAAACCTTTATTTGATGTGCTAAAAGAAAAAAATTATTCAGGTTGGCTGGTTGTTGAAGCAGAGCAAGACCCAGCAAAAGCAAATCCTTTTGAATATGCAAAGATTGGTTATAAATATTTAACCGAGACCTTAAATAAAAGTAATATTCAGATCTTTAAAAATTAAAATCTGTTTATTAAAGTATGCTTGTTATTCCGTACTGTTTATAATTTTACAATTTTAGATTTTTCTAATTTTTCTTCAAAAAAATCAATAATGTTTTGAATTGTTTCTTTTCCCATTCTTGTCATACACTCATCAGTAAAAGCTGCAGTATGTGGACTTAAGTAAACTTTTTCATTTTTAAGAAGTGGATTATTGTCATCAGGTGGTTCTTTTTTAAAAACATCAATACCAGCCCCAAAAATTAAATTTTCATTGAGCGCTTTATCGAGATCTTCTTCATGAATAATTCCACCTCTTGCTGCATTAATAATAATGCAAGTTTTTTTCATTGTTTTTAATAAATCATAATTTATTAAATTTTCGGTTTTGTCCGTTAAAGGCATATGGAGTGAAATAACATCCATAGTTTTTACTGCTTCAGCTAGATCTTCTATTTTTTTTCCGCCTAATTCTTCAATTTTATCTTTGTCTACAAATGGGTCATAAACAAAGACATTCATTTCAAAGCCCAGACATCTTTTGATTAAAGCTTTTCCTATTCTTCCAAAACCCATTATCAAAAAATTTTTTTTCCAAATTTCTATTGTTTTTGGTAATTTATTTCTGTCTTTAAAATTTCCATCCCTTACTGTTTTGTCAAATAAGTCTTTTCTTTTTGCAATATTTAACAAAACGAACATTACATGTTCTGCAACTGTAACAGCGTTAGCATTAGCTGTTATTGCTATTTTTATATCTTTTTCTTTAGCCTTTTTTAAATCGATATTGTCGTAACCAACACCATGCCTTGAAATAATTTTTAAATTTTTTGCTTCTTCAAAGGTTTCACCAGGAAGCTTTGCAATTCTTATTGATGCACCATCGCAATCTTTTAATTTTGATTTTAAATTTTCTATTGAAGTGTCATCAGTTACTTCAACATCAAAATTGGGATGGTTATTTATTAATTCCATACCTTTTTCATGGACTTTTTGAATAATTAATATCTTTTTTTTATTGCTCATAATTATATATCAATTTTTTAGAGAGCATTTTTAATACGAGAATTATTCTATAAAGTAAATTAGTTTTTTGATTAAAGTTGTATTTATTAAATATTTAAAATAAATTTAGTTGTGAATTTGACAATTAATATCCTACTATCTTTTTTTAAGATCCTTGAGAAAATAAATACTTTTTTTTTAAGAATTGGAAGACAGTTTGCATGGATAGCAATACTTTTGATGGTGATTGTCATCTTAGTACAAGTATTTTTTAGATATGTATTAAATAACGCACTGCCATGGCCCGATGAGGTTGCTAGATTTTTGATGTTATGGATGACAGGATTGATTGCACCATCTGCGTATAGATGGGGTGGATTTGTTTCTATTGATTTATTGGAGAGATTTTTACCAAAACTTATCTCCACATTATTAACTTTATTTTTATTAATAGTATCTCTTTTTGTCTTAGTAATAGGTTTAGAATTAGGATTTAAACATATTAATGCTGGATGGATATTTAATTCTTCATCGATAAAGATTCCTTTTCATTTAATTGGTGGTAAAGCAGAACCAATAAAATTAGCTTGGATGTATATGTCATTACCTGTGGGGATTATTTTTTTAATTTCTGTGAATATAGAATTAATTTTAAGAAATATTCTTACTAATTTTTCAAAGTTAGACTTGCCTGAAGATTACGATAAACAAAAGTTGGAGACACAATAATGTTAGTTTGGTTTCTTCCTTTATTTTTATTATTTTTGTTAATTGGTTTACCTGTATTTTTTGGATTGTTAGCAGCACCAGGAATTTTGCTTTGGTTAAATGATCAAGCTAGAGATGGAGCTATGCTTTATAGAAATATTTATAATGGAATAGATAGCTTCCCTTTGATGGCAATTCCATTTTTTATGTTAGCAGGGGAGTTAATGAACAGAGGAGGAATAACTCATCGACTTGTTGAATTTAGTCAAGCGATGATGGGTCACTTAAAAGGTGGATTGGCTCATGTCAACGTACTAACTTCAATGTTGTTTGCTGGTTTATCTGGTTCAGCTGTAGCTGATACTTCAGCAATTGGATCAATGCTTATTCCTGCAATGGAAAAACAAGGATATACAAAAAAATTTGCAGCTGCTATTACTGCAGCTAGTTCAGTAATCGGACCTATAATTCCACCCTCAGGGATAATGATTATTTATGCGTATGTAATGGGTGAGAGTGTTGCAGCATTATTTTTAGCAGGAATTGTACCTGGTATTTTAGTAGGAGTTAGTTTGATGGTCACAATAAAATTTATGGCCAAGAGATATAATTTTCCTGCTGTAACAAAAAAAACCACCTGGAGCCAAAGAGGTAAAGCATCTCTTAAAGCTTTTTTCCCATTAATGACACCAGTGATAATTTTAGGAGGTATTCTTGGTGGAATTTTCACCCCAACAGAAGCATCAGCTGTTGCAGCTGCTTACGCAATGTTTATCGGTTTATTTGTTTTGAAATCATTAAAATTGAAAGATGTTCCTAAAGTCATGACAAAAGCAGCGATGGTATCTTCTGTAGTTCTTCTTTTAGTTGGTGCCGCAATGGCTTTTAAAACAGTTGTAAGTTTATCTCATGCACCTGAGCATCTTGCTGCATTTGTTTTGGGATTAACTGATAATCCATATGTTTTATTATTTCTTATAAATATTTTATTATTTGTTGTTGGAATGTTTTTAGATGCAGGTCCTGCTATAATTATTTTAGGACCAATTCTCGGTCCAGTTTTTGTTGAACTTGGAGTTCATCCTGTGCACTTTGCAATTATAATGTCTGTTAATTTAACTGTTGGTTTAGCAACGCCACCAATGGGTCTTGTCTTATTTGTTGCATCTTCTGTTTCTGGGGAAAGAGTAGAAACAATAGCAAAAGCTATATTGCCATTCTTAGCAGTAGAAGCTATAGTTATCTTCTTAATAACCTATTTTCCATCAATCTCGATGACTATTCCTTTGCTTACTGGTTTCGCAAAATAAATATATTTTTTTTTACAACTCGATAGACTCTCTAAATCAATTTAAGTATAGTTTATATACATAAATATTTAAAGAGAGGGAAATAATTATGAGTAAATTAATAAAATCATTTTTTTCATTATTATTCTTAATCAGTTTTACTGCATCTGTTTCAGCTGCAGATTATAACTTGAGAATGACAATGAACTCTAATGATCAAGATGAAGATTATGATGGTGCTGTAGTATTTAAAAACTACGTAGAAGCAGCCTCAAATGGAAAAATAGCTGTAGAACTATTTGTAGGTACGCAGCTTTGTTCAAAAGGTGCTGAATGTTTACAAGGTGTATCTGATGGAAGTATAGATATTTATATTTCTACTTCTGGAGGTGCTGCAGGTGTATTTCCATATGTTCAAGTTTTAGACTTACCTTATCTAATGGCTGATGACAGAATTGCTGAAGATGTAATGCAAGGTGATTTTGTAAGAACAATGAGAAAAATGGCTCTAAAAGATTCTAATGATTCAATTAGATTGATGACAATTGGAAACACTGGAGGATGGAGAAATTTTGCTAACACAAAAAGAAGAATTGCAAATCCATCTGACATGAAAGGTTTAAAAATCAGAACAGTTGTAGCTGATTTACCTCAGGAACTTGTAAGAGCATTAGGTGCATCTCCAACTCCTATTCCATGGCCTGAATTATTTACATCATTTCAAACTGGTGTAGTTGAAGGTTCTAAAAATGGAATTACTGACATTATGAACATGAAGTTTCCTGATGCAGGTCTAAAATACGTTACTTTAGACGGTCATGCATATATGGGAGCATTATGGTGGATGAACAATGCACAATATGAGTCAATGTCACCAGATCTTAAAAAAGTAGTGACTGATGGTTTCTATGCTTTACAGCAAGCAACTTTTGCTTCGCCTAAAAGAAAATCAATCAAAGCTTATGAGGATTTTGTAGCCGGTGGAGGAGATTTGTATGTTCCTACGCCTGATCAAAAAGCTAGTTTTAAAAAAGAAGCTAGCCCAGTGTATGATTGGTTTAAAGCTAATGTTAAAGGTGGAAAAGAAATTTTCAACGCTTTAACTAAAGCAGTAGCCAAAGCAGAGAAAAAAGCATCGAGCGCATACAAAAAAGATTTGTAATTTCAAATTAATATAATGGGGCGGATTTTAGTTCGCCTCATTATCTAAAAGGATATATCCAAGATTTATAATCTTTTATGAGAATATGAGCTTTTTCAATTTGTTCAGGAGTCATTTTTTTAATAACTTCTTCCTGAGAAATTGCAGCATCAGGATCTCCACCAATAGCAGACAAACCGTACCACATATAAGCTCTAACAAGATCGGGAGCAGGAAGCCCTCTACCAATTTCGTAATACCACCCAACACCAGATTGAGCACCAGGATGACCTTTCATAGAAGATCTGAGATACCATTCAAAAGCTCTAACATCATCTCTTTCAACACCAAGACCCATAGCATACATAATTCCAATAAGCTCTTCAGCATCAGCATTACCAGATCTAGCTGCTGGCATAAGTTCTTCCATAGCTTCTTTAAATTTTCCTTCTTCCATCAAATCTCGAGCATTTTCTATTTCTGCAAAAACTATGGATGGAAGAAACAAGAGTATAAAAAGATATTTAATCATTTAAAAATAATAATATTTATAATTCCATTTTTAATTTCAGTAAATAAAACTTACGCAACTGATTTACCAAAACCATTAAAGAGTGAAGATTTCCATGAAGTTGATATAGAAAAAGTTAAAATTGGAAGACTTTTATTTCATGATAAAATTTTATCTGCAAATCGAAACATTGCTTGTGCAACCTGCCATAGTCATGATCTAGGAGGTTCAGATGGACTTTCGTTAGGCATTGGTGAAGGAGGTCAAGGTATAGGATTAGAGAGAACTGCAGGTGAAGGCGAAGATAAAATAAAAAAACGAATTCCAAGAAATGCTTTAGCTTTATGGAATTTAGGATTTAAAGACATAACTACTTTGTTGCATGATGGAAGAGTAACTAAATCAAATATATTTGGTAACGGTTTTAATACACCTGCTCAAGAAGCTCTTCCTAAAGGACTTGATAATATAGTTGCAGTTCAAGCTTTGTTTCCAATGACTAGACAGTTTGAGATGGCAGGAAATCCAGGTGAAAATGAAATTATAGGTTTAGTCTCAAAAGTTGGCAAAGATAGTATGAGAATTGATAGGGTATGGCCTGTAATAACACACAGGATTAGAGGAATTCCAGAGTATGTTGTGTTATTTAAAAATGCTTTTGATGATGTTAATAGTCCTTTAGATATTAACATTACACATATTGTTAATTCAATTGCTGCATTTGAAATTCATGAATGGACATCTTTTGACTCACCCTTTGATGAATATTTAAATGGAGATAAACAAGCTTTAACTTTAAAGCAAATAAATGGCATGAACTTGTTTTATGGTAAAGCAAACTGTAGTTCTTGTCATTCAGGATCTTTGTTGTCAGATCAAAAATTTCATTCAATAGGAATTCCCCAATTTGGTCCTGGAAGAACACGGCCTTTTGATCCTTATGCACGTGACGTTGGACGAATGGTTGAAACGGACAATATAAACGACATGTATAAATTTAAAACGCCAGCATTAAGAAACGTTTCTTTAACTGCACCCTACGGTCATAATGGTGCTTATCCAACTTTAAAATCAATAATTAAGCATCATTTAAATCCAATTAAAATGAATAAGAATTGGAAACCTGAATATGCAAATTTACCTAAGGCAACTTGGTTAGAAGAAATCGATTTTGTAACTTTTTCAGACAAAAGAGAACAAGACAGAATTCTATCAAGCATTGACATACAGCCTATAGAATTGAATGATAAAGAAATTGATGAACTTGTTTCTTTTCTCGAATCTTTAACTGGTAGAAGTGGAAATCAGAGACCGCTAGGTAAACCAGATAAAGTGCCAAGCGGGCTAAGTATTGATTAAGTTTTTAAATTAAACTGATACAAACAGAATATGAAAAAAATAAAATATGGAATTATTGGAGCAGGGACAATGGCTCGAGAACATATTTTAAATATATCATTAATTGATAATGCTGAAGTAGTTGCACTTGCTGATCCTCATGAAGATTCATTAAATCAGTGTAAAGAAATTATAAAAACAAAAATTTTTTGTTTTAAAAATCATTTAGAAATGATTGAAAAAAATATTGTTGATGTATACTTAATTTCATCCCCCAACTTTACTCATTTAGAAATCTTGAAAGATGTAATCAAAACTAAAAAACACATATTAGTAGAAAAACCATTATGCACTAATACAAAAGATTGTTTAGAAATAAAAAAACTTACAAAAGATTATCCTTCAGTATTTTGGACTGCGATGGAGTATAGATATATGCCTCCAGTTTCAAAGTTTATTAATGAAATTCATAATAACAAAATTGGTGATTTAAAGACTTTAACTATAAGGGAACATAGATTTCCTTTTTTAAAAAAAGTAAATGATTGGAATCGTTTTGAAGAAAATACCGGTGGTACACTTGTTGAAAAATGCTGCCATTTCTTTGATTTAATGAGATTGATTATCCAAAGTAAGCCACTAAGTGTTTATGCAAGCGGTGGTCAAGACGTTAACCATTTAGATGAAGTGTATAATGGAAAAAAGCCAGACATCATTGATAATGCCTATGTGATTGTAAATTTTGAAAATGGAGCAAGAAGTTTACTTGAGCTTTGTATGTTTGCAGAAAATTCTGATATGCAAGAAGAGCTTGTAGCCACAGGAAATAAAGGAAAAATTGAAACTTCAGTGCCCTCCGATGACTCAGGTAAAACCTCATCAAATATAAGAATTGGAATGAGAGATGGTAAAACACATATCGAAAATATTGAAGTAGATAAAAAAATTCTTGAGGCCGGCCACCATCATGGATCTACTTACTACGAACACTTAGCTTTTTTGAAAGCTATTGAAAATAATTCAGATCCAGAGGTTTCATTAGAAGATGGTTTAATTGCTGTTGCTGTGGGAGAGGCTGCAGAACAATCAATAAAACAAGGTCGATTAATAAATCTAGAAGAAATAATTAGTTAAAAAAATCTGTAATTTTTTTAACTATAAAGTCACTTACTCTGATGTTTGACTCTGTTGTTACACCAGAAATATGAGGTGTTAATATACAATTCATACCTGGTTTTATTTTGTTATAAAATTCACTCTCTATTGGTTCTTTTTCAAACACGTCTAGAGCAAAGCCAGAAATAATATTTTTATGGTAAGCTTCAATTAAATCACTTTCATTTATGATGCTTCCTCTAGAAGTATTTATTATAATCGGTTTATTTTTCATTTGAGAAAATGATGATTTATTTATCATATTTTTGGTTTCATCTGTTAAAGGTAGGTGTATGGAAATGATATCTGATTTTTCATATATCTCATTTAAACTTGATAATTTAGCATCAATTTCTTTATCATTTAATTTGCTAATATAAGGATCGTAGGCCAAAATCTTTAAACCGTTTTTTAAAGAATACTCAGCAACTTTTTTTCCAATTGTGCCAAATCCAATTATTCCTAAATTCTTTTGTTTTATTTCTGTCGACTTAATTGTTGTTCTTGGCCATTCACCTTTAATAGTTCCATTGTGAAACATTGGGATTTTTTTTTATAAGAAACATTGATGAAGAAACAACATATTCAGCAACAGAGTCTGCATTCATTCCTGTAGCTGGCTGAACATGAATGTTTTTATTTTTACAATATTCTGTATCAATATTGTCCAAACCAACACCTAACCTTCCAATAAATTTTAATTTAAATGCATTTTTTAAAATATCTAAATTTACTTGAGTTTTATTTCTTACAATTAGACCATCATAGTCTTTAATTATTTTTATTATTTCTTTTTTATCTTCACATAATTTTTCATCGTAGTTAACATCAAATTTTTTATTTAAATTTTCTAAACTATTTTGGTTGATGAATTCAGTAATTAAAATTTTAGTCATTAATTATTTATAAATATTAAACTAAATTAGATAAGTCTCTTTTATTATTTTTATACGTTGGAAGTGGATATTTAAAGGCATATTTTCTTGGTATACATTTTTCTTTTGCCTTTTCCCATAGAGATAACCATTGTTTAAAATTTTGAACTTTGAGATTTTTTTTATTTTTACTTCTTACATAAAAATTTGGAAGTGGTTCTCTACCTGATGGTTGTCCAGCAACATTATATCTTAGATCAGCACTTATCCTAAAATCATTTGATCTATTTGGTAAAGAGCAATGTATAGAATGTTTATGCAATAATATTACATCTCCAACATTTGCTTCTAAATAAATATGCTCCATGTCATCAAGTAGTTTACTATTTTTTAATTCTACTTGCCCTCTGTATCCTGATACATGATTTAATAATCCCATTTTATTTATCTTTTTTACTGTAATCATGCATCCATTTTTCTTAGTTGTTTTAGTAAAAGGGATCCATACAGTAACCATGTCAGTTAATTTTTGTCCTCTTGAATTTAAAACAGCAGCATCTTGATGCCATGGTGTTCTGCCACTTAAACCATCATGAATTGATCCCACGGGTAATTTTTTTTCAGGTTGTTTAATTCTAGTATTTTGAACAGGGTTAGACATTATTTCTTTACCTAAAATTTTTTCTACAACATCCAAAATTTTTTTATTAGTAATTAAATTCCATAATGATTGAGTAGCAAAATAATCACTATCTTTTTTTACGTGGTCTCTTGGCAATCGGGTATTAAAATACTGATCCAAATCATAAATATCAAGCTTTGAGATATAAGAATATTTTTTTTTAAAATCAAAATTAAGAACTTTTTTTATATCTCTTTTTTTTGCATATTTTTGGATAAGACAATCCATAACAAATTCCATATCATTTAGAATTGGTTTTAAGTCTCTTCTAAAATTAAGTACATTTTTAACAATCAAGTACCCATTCTCATATAATTTTTTTTGAAGACTATTTGTCATCATTAAAATTTATTTTATCATTAACAATATTTCAATGTTTTGGTGCTGTGGTTAAATAGTTCGCATCATGAAAAGAGGTTAACATTCTTTTTTTGGTGCTAATTATGTGCGGATAATATGAAATCCCTTTGTAATTCCATATAACCGGTTTATTTAAGGCATAACTTCCATAAATGAAAAAACGTTTTGGACAATTTCTTTCTATAAACCGCTTCACGCCATGATAGGAATTTGGAGTAGACTGAAAAAAAACAACGGTTCCTTTTTTTGGCGTAAAAGACTTCACTATTTCAAGTTCGGTTATTTTTGGAAATCTTCTAAAGCTTTTTCTTAAATTTTTTTTTGCTTTTTTTCTATAAATAGTTAGAGAGCCACCATTCTTTTTTGGAATGTCTGTTAAATAAATTAAGAAATTATATAATCTAGTTATATCATCTCGATGAGGTCTCAATCTATACCCTCCCTTTGATACCGAAAAGTCTATATCTAAATTTACTTTAGGATTTGTATAGTTGTTACCCAACATTTTTTTTAATTCACTAGAATTTAATTTTTTTTTTATAGTGAACTTTTTAGGATTAAATGATTTTGGTTTATGTAAATTTACCCATGATCCATCCTCAAAATTTTTTGTAAAAAGATTTTCAATTTTTTTATAAAAAGACTTACTATTAAAAAGCTTAAAAAGTTTTGCAGAATTAACTGAATTTTTAATATATAAATTAAAATTTTTAGAACCTTTATTAATCCTGCTTCTACCTCCCATAATCATATCATCAAATGATTTTGAGTTGCTTATTTCTTTAATTAATAAATTACAGATTTTTTTCGAAACAATGTTGTCTCCAACTAAAACAGGAAAGTTACTTTTGATTTTTTTTAATTTATTTGTACTGAGCATTTAGCTGTACATACCTTCTTTCACTTTAATCATTTTATACATAAGATCATTTAAAGGTGTTTTTACACCATGTTTTTTACCTATTTTTGAAACTGCACCACTAATAAAATCTATTTCAGTTTTTCTCTTGTATTGAACGTCAAAAGCCATAGATGACTTGTTAGTTTGCATTGAATCTACAATTTTATTGAACATAAATAAGCATTCATCTTCAGACACATTTACACCATCAGCAAGTGCAACTTCCCTAGTTTCTAAAATTATTTCTTTACCCAATCCTCGAGATACTTCGTTTGCTTTGTTGTTTATATACAAGTCAGTATGATGAAGATCAAAAATTGCAGATAATGGTCCAATTGCTGTTAAAGCAAAAAGCTTCATCCATTTTCTTTTCTTTACATCTTCAGCCGCAATCATTTCAAGATTATGTTCTGTAAAAGTATCTGCTATTTCTTTAATTCTATCAGTAATTCCTCCCTCGTACTCACCAATCCAAGATGGTAACGAACCATGATTCATAATATGACCTGGTCCTAAAATGTTTGATGCTTGAGTAGTTGTCCCACCAATTACTTTTTCATTACCCACAATACTTTGAATAATTGCTTCATGACCAATACCATTTTGAAAAGACATAAATACTGTTTTATCTCCTATGATATTTTTAATACTGTTTAATGCTGGCTCTAAAGCAGTAGCTTTACACATAACTATTACAGCATCTACTTTATCTAAAGAAGATGGATCTGAAGTAGCTTTAACATTGATTACTCGATCACCACCATGTCCATCCATTTTTAAACCATCTTTATTAATTGCATCTACATGCTCTTTCCAAACATCAATTAAAATTACATTTAAACCTTTTTCTGCAAGCAAACCTCCAAACAAGCAACCCATCGCTCCTGCACCAAGGACAGCTACTTTCAAATCTTTGTTAATCATCGTTACCTTATTTAAAATTATTTATGTATAGAAATTATATATATTATCTATAGACAATATGCAAAATAAATTATAGCTTATTATCATCATGCAATTAAAAATAGAAAAAGGAACTTTTAAAGATTATCCATTAGAAGATATTTCAGATGCGTTAAGAAAAGGATTGTCTGAAAATTTCAAAAACGTTGAGGTAGAAGTAGTAGATTGCCCAAATCTAAGAGATTGGGATTGTCCATCAGAAGGAATAAGTGGAAATCAAAAAATAATAGATGTTGGTGGAGAGCCTTATATGCATGATCCAAAATTTATTGGTGCAGAATTTGATTATGAAGAAATATCTAAAATGATTGATTCTGAAAAATCTTATGCTTTAGGAGCTGGATCAGGTGCAATGTCATGTTTAAATGGTCATTGTGGAGAATTAGTTATTAATGAAAACTTAATAACTGATGAGTCTAAATCAATAATAGCAAGAGTAAGTCCAGATAAAAAATGTATTGTTGAAAAGTATTCAGCAAAAAAACATGGTGGACTTGGAAACATCTATTATACAGACGGTAAACAGGGAAAAGTTATTAAAATAAAAATCAAAGGTAGAAATGGAGAACAAGGTTCTTTGCCTCAAGCAATGAGGTCTTCTTTATCAAAAAATTTAAAAATTAAAGACAATGAACATTTGTCTCTTGCTGGCGTATTTAGAGTATTAAATGGAAAAATAAGATCACATGTGCAGCCTGATTATAAAGATATTAAACACGAGTATTACGATCCAAAACAAATGAAATGTGTAAAAGATTTTCTTCAATTTTATGAACCGGTTGGACCAAAATTACAATGTTATTCTATTCTTTGGACTGGTGATCCTACCGGAGGAGAATTAAATCTAAGAGAGTCTGGTGAACATACTCATTTTCATTCTTACGAACATGAGAGAGATGCAGGACATTATCATTTTGATGTATCACCTGAAGAAATAGAATATGAAGGTTATTTTAATACCGCAACAGAAGTTCATAGAGTTAACAACATTTATAAAGAACTATTAAGTAAAAATAGTATTGAATAGAAAACTCAATGAGTTTAAATTTATTTAAATGAAAAGACAGTTCAAGTATCCCAAGCACTTTGAAGAACAAAAAAAAATTCCAAAACTTACTCAAAAAAGAATTCAATTAGCAGAAATATCACTTGGAGATTTTGAAGGTAGATTAGCTAATGAATTATTGAATTGGTTTTCTTTAACCCCGCAACATTGGATAATGTTGCATATGGTTATGCTTGCTTATTATAAAAATAAATCAATTACTAAAAATCAATTACTTAAAGTAATCGAGAAATCATATTTGACCTCGAACGTCTATATCGATACAGCAATTAAAAAAGGTTATTTTAGAATTATAAGAAACGAGAGAGACAAAAGATCTATATTTATTTTACCTTCAGTAATTACCATTAAAACCTTTGAGGAATTTATTGATAGGAGAGATATTCTTTATAAAGGGGTTAAATGAAGAATATCTATACGTGGGCTGCTAAACCAGCAAAAAGAACTTTGACTGTTGGGGATTTAAAAGCAGCAAAAGGAAAAAGAAAATTTACACAAGTTACAGCGAATAGTGTTGAGGAAGCTGAAGCAGCTGAAAAAGCAGGCTTTGATATGATTATATCAAATGCAAAAAATGTAATTCCTGTAAGAGAAGGTTCAAAAAATTTATTTTTAACAGCTGCTTTAGTATTAAATGAGTTTGTAACAGCAGAGGATATTATGCGTGGAGCTTTTAAAGCATTAGAGAATGGTGCGGATGCAGTTATGACACCAAGAAGTATGGATATAGTTGAAATGCTGGCTAAGGAAGATGTTCCAGTAATGGGTCATTTAGGTTTAGTTCCAAGAAAATCTACTTGGATTGGCGGCTTAAGAGCTGTGGGTAAAACTGCTGATGAAGCATACGAACTTTTTCAAAAGTTTAAAAAATTAGAAGATGCAGGTGCTTTTTCGGCTGAGTGTGAAGTAATACCCGAAAATGTAATGGGTGAAATTTCAAAGCGTACAGATATAGTTACTGTTTCATTAGGCTCAGGTAAAAACGCTGATGTAATGTATTTATTTATGGAAGATATCTGTGGTGATACAGAAAATCCCCCAAGACATTCAAAAGCATATGGAAATTTACTGAGACTTAGAAATGAAATTAAACTAGAAAGAGTAAAGGCTCTGAAGGCTTTTAAAAAAGATTCAATGAATGGAAAATTTCCAGGAAAAAAACAATCTTCTAATTTAGAAAAAAAACAATTTGAGGAATTTTTAGAACAACTTGATTAGTAAGTAGAGTTGTCGTCTTTTTTTGATAAAGAACCCTTCATTTTATCCACTGTAGCTTTAGCTCCAGCACTTAAAGCTCTTAAATCAGATGCTATAGTTACAAAATCAAAACCTTTTTCGATCATCTTAGTAGCATATTCAGTAGTACCGTTATGAATTCCTGCGAAAATATTATTTTTTTTAGCGTGTTCTAGAATTCTTAAAATTTCAGAATAAGCTTTTGTAGTCTCTGACCTATCAAAACCAGGTTTTTCACCTATTGCTAAACTTAAATCTGCTGGTCCAATATAAATACCATCGACACCTGGTGTAGACATTATCTCATCAAGATTTTCTAAAGATTCTTTGGTTTCTATCATTGCTAATTTTAGTATTTCTTCATTAGCGTGATCTGCATAATCAGCTCCACCATAAATTAAACCTCTAATAGGACCAAAACTTCTGTAACCATCAGGTGGATACATGCAAGCTTGAACAAAATTCTCAGCCTCTTTTTTATTACTTACCATCGGACAAACAATCCCGTAACATCCAGCATCTAAAATTTTCATAATTTGGCCTGGTTCGTTCCAATTAACTCTAGCTAAAGGAGTTACTTCCGTTGTTGATATTGTTTGAAGCATAGGAAGCGCATTACTGTAGTCGACTAATCCATGCTGCATATCAATAGTTAAAGAATCCCAACCTTGATGAGCCATTGCTTCAACAGATGCTGTACTTGGAATTGCACACCAGCCATTAATAACAGGCTTACCTTCCTTCATCATTTGTTTGATTTTATTTTTTCTCATTTCCTAGATTTTTAATCCCATGTGAGTGTATTTCACATTTAGATAATCTTTTATCGCTCCTGAACCACCTTCACGACCATAACCGGTTTGTTTTATTCCTCCAAAAGGTGCCTCAGCAATAGCAACAACTCCAGTATTAACTGCAACACAACCGGACTCTAATTTCTCAGATCCAATGTGAGCTTTATCCATAGAGTTAGTGTATAAATAACTACATAATCCTAAGTCATTATCATTTGCTCTTTCAATTACTTCATCAAAAGTTTTAAAAGTTAAAATTGGAACTAGTGGACCGAAAGGCTCTTCTCTCATAATTGTAAAATTATCTTTAACATCATCAAAGACCGTTGGTTCATAATAGTATCCCTTGTTGAATCCAGAAGGTCTTTGTCCACCCATTAATACTTTTGCTCCTTCTTTTTTAGTAGTTTCAACTAGTTTTTCTATTTCTTCCAATCTCTTAGCAGTAGTTAAAGGTCCAAGATCAACACCTTCGTCCATACCGTTTCCAATTTTTAATTTTTTTGCCCTTTCAATAAAAGCATTAACAAAATCCTCTTTTCTGTTTTCTTGGATATAAAATCTATTAGGTGAAATACAGACCTGACCGTTATTCCTAAATTTACCAGTTATTGCTATATCAGCTACTTTGTTCATATCTACATCTTCACATACAATAAAAGGAGAGTGTCCGCTTAGCTCCATAGTAACTCTTTGGACTTTATCAGCTGCTTTTTTTAAAATAATTTTACCAACTCTAGTTGATCCAGTAACTGAAACTTTTTTAATTATATCAGACTCCATTAATTCATTTGATATTTCAGCAGGATCACCTGACAAAAGACTAACAACACCATCAGGTACTCCAGCTTCTTTACAAATGTTTACTAATTCCATTACAGCACCAGGAGTAATTACATCTGGCTTACAAATTACAGAACATCCTGCAGCTAGGGCAGTAGAAATTTTTCTAGATGCTAAAACTATTGGGAAATTCCAAGGAACTAAAGCTGCAACAACTCCTACGGGTTGATAATAAACATGAACTCTAGTATCTGGAAATCTACTTTGTTGTGTTTGACCATAAATTCTTTTTGTTTCTTCAGCATTCCACTCAAAAATATCAGCTCCACCACCAACTTCACCAACTGCTTCTGCAAGAGGTTTTCCAACTTCAAGAGTTAACCATTTTGCTATAACATCTTTTTTTTCTCTCATCATATCTGCAATTTTTCTAAGCACGTAAGCTCTTTGCCATGGTGCAGTGTTTTTCCAAACTTCCAAACCTTTTTCTGCAGACTTTAATGCTTTTTGTACTTCAATAGATGAAGCTTTTGATGCTTTTCCAATAACTTCTTCTGTTGCAGGGTTGATTACGTCGTAAGTTTCTTTTTTTTCTGCTTGTTGCCACTTACCATCAATGAATTGTCCAAATTTTTCGTACATAGAATTTATTTTTAGTTTACTTAGTTAGGTTTTTTATTTTATAAATAGAATTATATATAAACACTATACATATTAAAAGATAAACATATTAATGAAAAAAATTACTCTCACATGTGCTCACGCAATAGTAAAATATTTGATTGCTCAGAAAATATTAATTAATGGTAAAAAAGAACCGTTATTTCCAGGTGTCTTTGGGATCTTTGGACATGGTAATGTAGCTTGTTTAGGTCAAGCACTAGAAGAAAGTAAAAAAGAACTTCCTACTTATAGAGGACACCATGAACAAAATATGGCTCTTACTGGAATTGGATATGCTAGGGCAAAAAGACGACAACAAATTTTTGTAGCAACATCCTCTGTTGGACCTGGTGCAACAAATATGGTTACAGCTGCAGCAGTTGCTTTGAGTAACAGATTACCAATTTTATTTTTACCTGGAGACACTTATGCAAACAGAATGCCAGATCCGGTGTTGCAACAAGTTGAGCATTTTAATAATCCTGGAATAACAGCTAATGATGCGTTTAGACCAGTTACAAGATATTTTGATAGAATAACTAGACCAGAACAGATTATTCAATCATTCCCAGCAGCAGTTCAAACAATGTTAGATCCTGCAGACTGTGGTCCAGCATGTATTGCTTTAAGCCAAGATATACAAGGTCAAACCTTTGATTATCCAGAAGAGTTTTTTAAAGAAAGAGTACATGCAATTAGAAGACCAAGACCAGATGAATTTCAAATTAAAGAGGCAGCAGAAAAAATTAAGTCATCTAAAAATCCAATTATAATTTCAGGTGGTGGGGTTTTTTACTCAGATGCAATGGAGGAGTTGAGTCAGTTCGCGATTAAACATAATATACCAGTTACGCAAACTGTGATGGGATATTCTACAATGAAAAGAGACCATTCTCATTTTGCAGGTCAAATTGGTGGTTTAGGTGGAAAAAATACAAATACTTTGGCAAAAGAAACAGATTTAGCAATTGCAATTGGAACCAAACTTGCAGATTTTACAACTGGATCATGGGCAAATTTTGAAAACAAAAATTTTAAACTAGTTTCAATAAATGTATCAAGATTCGATGCTAACAAACATTTAGCGCAAGCTGTCATTGGAGATGCTAAAGTTTCATTAACAGAGCTTTCACAAGCATTAGGTAGTTGGAAAGCTGGGGAAGAATGGAATAAAAAATCTCAAATTGAACTCAAATCATGGAATGAACATATAGATAATGAGAGTGCGCCGACAAATCAAGAAGTTCCAAGTTATGTTCAGGTAATTGGTGCAATTTATAGAAACTCTGACCCAACAGATATTGCAGTTACCGCAGCAGGAGGCTTAGTTGGTGAGGTTGTTCAAGTTTGGAGACCTAGAGAATTAAATACTCATGAAACAGAGTGGGGTTTTAGTTGTATGAGTTATGAAATTTCAGGAGCACTTGGAATAAAAATGGCAAATCCAGATAAAGAAGTAATTTCTTTTGTAGGAGATGGTTCTTATCTTCTAAATAATACAGATATTTATTCGTCAGTTATTACAAAAAACAAATTAATAATTATAGTTTGTGATAATGGTGGGTTTGCAGTTATTAATCGACTTCAACTATTTAAAGGCGGTAAAGAATATAATAACTTGTTAAAGAGCTCTAATACTCCTGGATTAGTTGATGTTGATTTTGCAAAACATGCAGAAAGTATGGGAGCTAAATCTGAACATGTTAATTCAATTTCAGATCTTGAAGCTGCATTTAAGAGAGCAAAAGCATCTGATGTAACATACGTTATTTCAATAAAAACTCATGCTTATAAGTGGGTTGAGGGTTCTGCTTTTTGGGATAGTCCAACACTTGAAATTCCTAAAACTAAAGAAAATGAAGAGGCTTTAAAACTTTATAAAGAAGGAAAAGATAAACAAAGACAAGGCGTATAAACCTTTATGAATAAAATTTTTAAGGTCGGTCTTATAGGCTGTGGTCACATCGCCGAGACATACTTTAGAGGGCAACAATATTTTAATAATTTTAAAATAGTTGCTTGTGCAGATATTGATCAAAAAGCAGCTGATAAATGTGCAAAATTATACAATATTAAATCTAAAACAGTATCAGAAATTTTAAAAGACAACGAAATAGAAGTTATTTTAAATTTAACAATTCCACAATCTCATTATTCAGTATCAAAAAAAGTTTTGAACTCAGGTAAACATGTTTATTCAGAAAAACCATTAGCAACTTATTTTGCAAAAGGTAAGGAACTCGTCACACTAGCAAAAAAAAATAAACTTTATCTTGGAAATGCTCCAGATACATTTTTAGGTGGAGGAATTCAAAAAGCTAGAGAATTAATTGATTCAGATTTGATTGGAGATATTAAACTTGGTAATGCAATTTTCGCATTTCCTGGAGTAGAGTCTTTTCATCCAAAACCTGAGTCATGGTATAAAAAAGAAGGAGGTCCAGTAATTGATATGGGACCATATTTTTTTACAACATTAGTAAATTTACTTGGACCTGCAAAACAAGTTCAAGGAAGAACATTAACTGCTTTTAAAAAGAGAATTTATGGAGTGGGGCCAAAAAAAAACAAATCATTTAAAGTGGAAACACCTACAACATATTTAGCAACAATCCAATTTTACAGTGGCGCTATAATTCAGGTAACACTCTCATTTGATGTAATTAATCATCAAAGAAACCATATGGAGCTTTATGGTACAAAAGGATCGATTATTGTTCCAGATCCTAATATGTTTGGTGGTTCTGTTTTTATTTCTGTTACAGAAGGTGGAAAATGGGGAGAACACAAAACTGATAAGATGCATTTAGGCAAAATAAACATAACTTCTTCAAGTGGAAGATCAAATGAAGCTGCCACAAATGCAAACTATCGGAGTGTTGGTTTATCTGAAATGTTATATTCTATTCAGAAAAATAAAAAACACAGGTGTTCAGGTGATTTGTCTTTACATGTATTAGATATAATTGAGTCAACTATGAGGGCAGCCACCACAGGAATTCCTCAAAAAATAAAAACAAAATGTGATAGACCAAAAAAATTTACTGAAGAAGAAGTTAAAAAAATTTTAATTTAGATGTCAAAACCAATTGTTATATCTGATCCTTTCCCAAGAACATTAGATCTGATTTTTACAAAAAAAAAATTAATAGAATTAAAAAAAAAATATAAAGTTTTAATAGTACCTAATAAAAAAAAAAGACAATTTTATGAAAACTATATTGATCAGGCCACATTTATTATGGGTCAGCCAGACTTAGATAAAAAAATTTTGTCAAAAGCAAAAAAATTAAAAGCAATAATAAATGTTGAAAGTAATTTTATGAATAATGTTGATTATACTTATTGTTCTCAAAAAGGAATCCATGTAATTGCAACTTCTCCAGTATTTTCAAAGCCTGTAGCAGAAATTGCATTAGGAATGACACTTTCTTTATTAAGAAATATTCATAATGCTCATTTTGATTTTGTAAAAGGTAAAGAAAAATATGGATTAGAAAGTAACTTAAAAGCATCACTTTTATCAGGAAAAAAAATTGGATTATTAGGATTTGGTGATTTAGCAAAATCTTTATACCCAATGTTACTACCGTTTACTAAAGATATAAATGTTTATGACCCATGGTTATCAAAGAACAAAATAAAAAGCTTTGGATTTAATCCAGTTAGCTTAAATAAAATGTTTAAAACATGCGAAATTATTTATGTATTAGCAGCAGTAACAACCAAAAACAAAAATTTAGTAAATAAAAGTTTAATCAATAAAATGAAAACAAACTCATTATTCATATTGATGAGTCGAGCAGCAGTTGTAAATTTTAAGGACTTGATCGCGAGAGTTAAAAAGGGAGATATTTATGTAGCTACGGACGTATTTCCCGAGGAGCCCGTGAGAAAAAATGACCCAATCAGAAAAGTTAAAAATATTTTGTTTTCAGCACACAGAGCAGGAGCTTTGACGGAGGCCTTTTTTGCTATGGGGGACATAGTTTTAAAGGACATGCATTTAATATCAAAAAACTTAAAACCAAAATTTTGTAAAAAGGCTGAATTAAAGACAGTAGGATTATTAGCTTCAAAACCAGTTGCAATTAATTGATATTTTAATAATTTTATAACTTATGTCATCAACCAGCAATCCACTACTAGAAGCAAAAGGAATAACAAAATATTTTGGAACCATAACAGCATTGGAGAACGTAAACTTAAAAGTTCACGCAGGAGAATGCTTAGGTGTTGTTGGAGATAATGGAGCTGGGAAATCAACTTTGATGAAAGTATTATCTGGTCTTTATAAACCTAGCGCAGGCTCATTATTCTTTCAAGGCAAAGAGGAAATTTTAGAAAGTCCAAGAGACTCTCAAAACTTAGGATTAGAAATGGTTTATCAAGATCTTGCTTTAGCAGGTAATTTACCTATTGGTGAAAATATTTTTTTAGGTAGAGAGCCAACAAAAAATTTAGGATTTTTAAAACTTTTAGATTTTAATAAAATTAAAGAGTTAACTAATGCTCATTTAGATAAGTTAAAAATAAATGTTAAAAGTGCTGATCAAAAAGTAGAGGAACTTTCAGGTGGTCAAAGACAAGCTGTAGCGATCGCAAGATCAACAGCCTTTAATGCTAAAGTAGTAATTATGGATGAACCAACTGCAGCATTAGCAATCAAAGAAGTGGGTAAAGTATTAGATCTAATTAATAGTTTAAAAAAAACAGGTGTTGGGGTGATTGTAATAAGTCATAGAATGGACGATATTTTTACAGTTTGTGATCGTGTGATGGCTTTATTCCAAGGAACTAATTTTGCAGAAGCTACTCTTTCAAATACCTCAAGAGATGAAGTAATTGGATGGATCATGGGTAAAAAATAATATGGAAGATAAAGATAAAAAAATAGAAAGTTTACATTTAAAGTTAATTCCGTACTTTGAAAAGTATGGAATACTTCTTTTGTTAGTTCTTATGATTCTGGTAATGCATATTTTGCAACCAGATGTGTTTCTTTCATGGAGAAATGTAACCAATGTTTTTAAACAAATATCCTGGCAATCAATGTTGGCTCTAGGAGTATTTATGGTAATTGTAACAGCAGGAATTGATCTTTCTGTCGGCTCTATAATGATGTTATCTCTTATGATTTTAGCTGTCGTTGCAAAAGCAGGAGCCCCCTGGTTCATTGTAGTGCTTACACCATTGATTGCAGGTTTTTTATGCGGATTATTTAATGGTTTAGGCATTACTTTATTAAGGATGCCACATCCTTTTATAATGACTTTGGGTACACTTTATATATTTAGAGGTGCAGGAAATTTAATTTCAGGTGGTACTCCTATTAGTGGTTTTACAGATGAAGTTAGATATTTGGGACATGGAAGAATTGATCTACAATGGTTAGGGTTAGAAAAATCTCAATATTTACCTGTAAGTTTAGTATTAATTGCAATTGTTTATATAATTTTTTGGATTTTTTTAAATAAGAGTAAAACTGGTAAATGGATCTATGCAATTGGAGGCAATCCAAATGCAGCTAGAGCTTCAGGAATAAATGTAAATAAAATTTTGATTATTGTTTATTCTTTATGTGGTTTTTTATCTGGTATTGGTGCTTTGATTTTAGCTGGAAGAACTGACTCAGGATATCCAAATGCTGGTCTTCAGTCAGAACTCGATGCGATTGCCGCTTGTATTATTGGTGGAGCAAGTTTTTTTGGAGGAAGAGGAACAGTGCTTGGAGTTTTTGCTGGAGTTATGATTATGGGTATTCTTCGTAATGGATTAAACTTAATGGATGTAAGTTCATTTTGGCAACAAGTGTTAATTGGCTCAATTATAGTTTTAGCTGTTTATATTGATGTACTAAGAAGAGATATTGGAACAAGAAAATAATACACGTCAAAGTTGTTCTAATCTTACTTAGAACTGTTCTTATTAACAGTTGAATTTTTTTTAAAATTTCGATTAAATTTAATTTTAAAAAACAACTAAGGGGAAATATATGAAAAACTTAACAAAAATAATTAGTGTAATTATTACTTCTGTTTTTCTATTAGCAAGTTTTTCAACAGGGGCATTTGCTGGAAAAAAAATATTATTCAGCATTAAAGGACCTGGATCAGGTAATCCTTTTTGGGCATCTGTAGAAAAAGGAGCTAAAGAAGAAGCAGCAAAATTAGGTGTTGATTTAGTTTTGGTTGCACCACCGCAAGAAGGTGATGTTCAAGCTCAAATTAACCAAGTTGAAGACCAATTAGCAAAAGGTGTTGATGCTATCGCTTTAGCGCCAGGAGATCCAAATGCTTTTGCTCCAATCGTAGACGATGCGATTAAAAGTGGTGTTCCTGTTGTATTTGTAGATACAAAAGGAATTAATGAAGGAGTAACTTTTATTGGAACGAACAACATGAATGGTGCAGAGTTAGCTGCTAAATTTATTTGTGACAAAACTCCAAAAGGTTCAGATGTTGCAATTTTAACTGGTATTGAATCTCAATCAACAGCATTACTTAGAAGAGATGGTGCGATTAAAGGTTTTAAAAATTGTGGATTGAATATTGTTGCAACTCAAACTGCCGAGTGGGATACTGCAAAAGGTAGATCTGTAACTGAGTCAATCATTTTAAAAAATCCTAACATCAAAGCTATATTTGCTTCAAATGATAATATGGGCTTAGGTGCTATGCAAGCTCTTAAGGATGCAGATATGAACAATGTAGTTGTTGTGGGATTTGATGCTACTCCAGATGCAGCTACAAGTATCTTAAAAGGAGAAATGACAGCAACAATTGCTCAGTTTTCTTATAACATGGGTGCATATGGAGTTAAATATGCTCTTGAATTAGCTAATGGTGGAAGTATTGATCCAAATATCGATACAGGAACACAATTAGTAACTAAAGAAAACGCTAACGATTTTAAATAATCGATAGGTATATAATTTAAAAAAAAGGGTGGAATTTAATTCCACCCTTTTTTTTTATGTAATATAATAATTCATGCTTATTAAAATTGATCCAGTATTAAGCCCAGATTTACTTTTTCATTTAAGATCTATGGGTCATGGAGAAAAATTGATATTAGCTGATGCTAATTTTCCAGCAAATACTACAAATAATAAAGTAATAAGATTGGACGGAGTTGGTATAAAAGAAGCAGCCTCCGCCATACTTTCAGTTTTTCCACTTGATAGTTTTATTAATTCAAAGGGAGGATCTCCAGCTTTAAGAATGGAAGTAGACGATAAACCTGAGGAGTTAACTGAAACTCATAAAGAATTTATTGAAGTTGTAAAAAAAATATCAGGAGAAAATTGGAATGTAGGATCAATTTCAAGACAAGAGTTTTATCAAGAGGCAAAGAAAGCTTATTGTATAGTTACCACAACAGACGCAAGACCGTTTGGTTGTTTTATTCTCACCAAAGGAGTCATTTTACCTGACGGAAACGTTTGGACTTAAAAAATGAAAACTATTTCAGTTTTTGGAGTATTTGTTGCAGATCTTTGCTTCATATCTAATGCGATACCTGAAAAAGGACAAACTATTCTAGGTTCACAGCACATTATTGGACCAGGTGGAAAGGGGTCAAACCAAGCAATTGCAGCAGCCAAAGTCAATGGGAACGTAAATTTTATTACAAAAATTGGCAAAGACAAAAATGGTGAGATGGCTTTAACTTTATATAAAGAATTGGGTATAGACACCGCTTGTATTATTCAAGACCCAAATTATTCAACTGGAGTTGCAGGAATAATGGTAAATGAAAAAACAGGCGAGAATGCAATAAATATAATACCTGGTGCCGCTGGAACACTTACTAATGATGATATTGACAGAAATTTAAATTTTATTGCAAAAGCAGAAATATTTTTAACACAACTAGAAACACCTTATAAAGTTACTAGCTATGCATTAAAAAAAGCTAAAGAAAAGGGACTAGCCACAATATTAAATCCAGCTCCTGCATGTGAAATTGATGATGATGATTTTAAATTAATTGATTTTTTTACACCTAATGAAACTGAAGCAGAATTTTATTTAAATAAAAAAATTGAAACAGAAAAAGATATTAAAACTGCTTCAGAAGAATTTTTAAAAAAAGGTATTAAAAACATTGTTATAACATTAGGAGAAAAGGGATGTTATTTTGCAAACAAAAAAGAAAACTTTTTCATAGAAGCATTTAAACTAAAAAGCCCAGTCCTTGATACCACTGGTGCAGGAGATGCTTTCAATGGTGCATTAGCTGTAGGGTTATCAAAAGATTTAGATATTAAAGAAGCACTTATTTTTGCAAATCAAGTTGCAGCAATTTCAACTACTAAACAAGGTGCAGCAGCTTCAATGCCATCTTTAGAAGATATAAAGAATTATTAGTATTATTTTTAAAAATGAAAACTGAATATTTTGATCTTAAAAATAAAAGAGCTTTAGTTTCAGGTGGAGCCTCTGGGATTGGCTCTTCAATTGTTGAACATCTTTGTGGGCAAGGAGTAGAGGTATATTTTTTCGATATTGATAAAAAAGAGGCTAAAAAAACTATTAATAAGATCAAAAAGAAAAAATTTAAAATTCCAAAATTTGTGGAATGTGACATTAAAAATATTAAAAAATACAAATCTTTAATCTTGAGTATAATTAATAAAGGCGGTCCAATTGATATTTTGATTAATAATGCCTCTAATGATCAGAGACATAGTCTAGAAAATATTACTGAAAAATATTGGGACGAGAGAATGGCGATAAATTTAAAGCATTATTTATTTGCCATACAATCAGTTAAAAAAAGCATGGTGAAAAATAAAGGTGGATCAATAATAAATTTAGGGTCTGTCAGTTGGGTTAGGGGAGCAGTAATGTTCCCAGCATATAGTACTGCAAAAGCAGGAATTCATGGATTAACAAGATCTTTAGCAAGAGATTTAGGAAAACATAATATAAGAATTAACTCAATTGCACCTGGTTCAATTGCAACAGCTAGACAATCCAAATTATGGCTTAAACCAAAATTTAAAAAAGAAATATTAAAAAATCAGGCTTTAAAAAAACAATTATTACCTGACGATGTTTCAAAAATGGTTCTATTCTTAGCATCTGATGTTTCATCAGGATGTACTAAACAAAACTTTACAGTGGACGCAGGATTAATTTAGTTTTTTTTACTTTGCGACATCGATAAAGCAATTTTAAAAGAATTTAAAATTGGATCTAAGTTAGCTTCATTTTTTCCTGCAATCGCAAATGCTGATCCATGTGCAGTAGTCGTTACTGGTACAGTTAATCCGCCCTGAACTGTTACTCCTCTATCGAAACCGAATGCTTTAAGACCAGATTGTAACGCGTCATGATACATGCCAACCATACAATCATGGTTTTTATTTTTGTAGGCTACAACAAATGAGGTATCACATGGCAATGGCCCATCAACGTTGTATCCAAGTTTTTTTGCTTCCTCAATTGCAGGAATGATTTCGTCTTTTTCTTCTGTACCAAACTCTGCGTGAGGATTAAGTGCTTGAATAGCAATTCGAGGATTTTTTACACCATTTAACTCCATAACTTCATTTATTAGTTTTATTGGCTTCATGATGTTCTCTTTTGTAATATGTTGAGCAACTTCTTTAATTGGAATATGAGATGTTACTCTTGCTGTCCAAAAATTATCTATTACATTAAATTCACAACAAAAACTATTTACCTCAAGTTTCTCAGCCATAAGTTGCAATTCATCTGAATGTTTATTTCCTCCAAGTTTTAAACTTGTTTTATTCATGGGTGCAAAATTAATTGCATCAATTTTTTTTTCTTTTGCGAGTGTCAATGCTAAATCTAAAGCTTCCAATACACTTTCACCAGATTCTTTTGATGGTTCAGCTAATTTATATTTATGATTTTTTCCTTTAGAAATATCTAATAAAAATCTATTTGCTTTATTAAAATTCACTTCATCAAAATTTTCTACAACATCTATATTATGAGAAATTCCTGTAATACTATTTCCACTTTCAAATACTTGCTTTTCACCAATTATGACTATGTTTGCTTTTTTTGTCATCTCATCATTTAAAAGCTTTGAAATTAACTCTGGTCCAATCCCTGCTGGATCACCAAGTAGAAGAGCAATGTTAGATTTATTTTCAATCATTTTTTTCTTTACGTCTTGTAGCAGATTATGTTTAAATTATTAAATATAAATTAACAAAAGAGGGAAATAATGAAAAAAAGCTTTAAACTATTTTTAGCAGCTGCTTTTCTAGTAACTGAATTTTTTGTTGTAGCTCTTCCATTAATGATCACATCAGCTAAAGCTGATGGTCATCCAATACAAGCAATTACACACGCTGGTTTTGGTGGTGGAACTGACGTTACTACTAGAATGATGTTATTAAGAGCAAGAAGAGTCCTTAAGCAAGACATGCAATTAGTAAACAAAAAAGGTGGTGGAGGAGCCGCATCTATGGATTATATGATGTCTTTACCAGCTGATGGAAATCATACTTTAACTTGGACAACAGGTCATGCTGTTTCTATGGCTTTAGGAAAAACTAAAGTTAAGCTAAGTGATATGCAACCACTCGCTAGAGGAACAGACGACCCTCAATTATTTGTTGTAAATTGTAAAAACGACATCAAAGATGCTAAAAAATTTATTAGCACACAAAAATCAAAATCATTAAAATATGGAACTACTCATACTGGTGGTATTGATGATGTTAGTGCAATCGCATTTACAAAAAAAGGTGGATTAAAAGATCCGACAATCGTTGCGTACAAAGGTGTTGCACCAATTAAAACAAACCTTATCAAAGGAGATATTGATGTAGGTGTTTTAAACCTAGGTGAAGCATTAACTGAGATTAATGAAGGTAAACTTTGTGTTTCAGTTGTATTGGCAAACAATAGAATGGCAAAAATTGGAGACTCTCCAACAGCAAAAGAATTAGGTATACCTGTTTCTTTATCTACTGTTAGAGGTTTCGTAACTAAAAAAGGTGCTCCAGCAGACAGAGTAAAACAACTAGAAGCTGGAATGATGAAAGCTATGAGCCACAACTACTACAAAAATTTCTTAACAGAAATTGGTCTTGATGAGACAAGCGTTGTAGGTGCAGATGAATGGGGTAAGCAAATGGAAGAAATGCTTGCTGAGATGACTGCACAGCTTAAAGCTTTAGGTTACATTAACTAATCTAATTAAAAGTACATTTGAATATGAAAAATGTACAAAAACAAAAAAGGGCAAACAAAAGTTTGCCCTTTTTTTTTAGAGATGAGTTTAGAGTTTCTCTTGTAATTATTTTAATATCTGTAGCATTATTAATCACAACTTTTACTTTTGATATTGTTCCTCCAATTTTAAATAGAGGAATACAACCAGCAACATTCCCAAAAGCGCTCTTGGTCTTAATAATAGTAATGACATTGTTAATCTATTATTTGGCAACTAAAAATCCCTGGAAAGTTGAAAAAAAATTACCAAGATCATTCTTTCTAACTTTATCAAGTTTTGTTATTTTTGTAGTAGTTTCTAAAACACTTGATTTCTTTTTAGCAATCTCAGCTTTATCTATCTTTGTTTCATATTGTTGGGGAGAAAAAAGATTATTTTATTTATTTCTAGTTGGGATTATTTTCCCAATTATTGTTTTTATATTTTTTGAAACCATTTTAGGTTTAAGATTTCCCTCAGGAATAATTACTAACATTTACTATAGTTAAATGGATAATTTATTATTAATGCTGGCACCACTTTTCAGTTCTAAACTATTATTAGTTTTATTTTTTGGAACTTTATTTGGTTTGATATTAGGTGTGTTGCCAGGGTTAGGACCAACAACAGGTGGAGCATTGATATTACCTTTCACAATGACTCTAGATCCATTATCCGCAATTGTTTTATTAACTTCTATTTATTGTGCAGGAACCTATGGTGGTGCAATAACTGCTGTACTTATTAATACACCAGGGACCCCAGCAGCTGCAGCCACTTGTTTAGATGGCTATCCTTTAGCACAAAAAGGCGAAGCTGGAAGAGCTTTAGGTATGGCAACAGTCTCAAGTACTGTTGGTGGTATTTTTAGTGTTGTTATATTAGTTTTCTTTGCTCCTATACTAGCACAACTTGCTTATGAGTTTGGTCAGCCAGAATATTTTGCATTAGCAATATTTGGTTTAACGATGCTTGCTTCAATAGGTGAAGGTAGTCCAATTAAAAACTTAATCGCAGGTGCATTTGGAATATTGATTTCTACAGTTGGAAAAGATTTTATGACTTCAATCGACCGTTTTACTTTTGGGATCAATGAGTTAACTGAAGGAATAGGATTTATACCAGTAGTGGTTGGACTTTTCGCAATGAGTGAAATGTTAACTCAATCAACTTTAATCAATCAAGTGTTTAACAGAATAGCTTTAAAAGCAATTAAGCTTCCTAGCAAAGATGATTATAAGAAAACTTGGAAAACAATACTACGATCAAGTGGGATTGGATCATTTATTGGAGTTCTTCCTGCAGAAGGTGGAACAGTTGCGTCTTTAATTGGTTATTCTGAAGCAAAGAGATTTTCAAAAAATCCAGAAGAATTTGGAAAAGGATCTATCGAAGGCATTGCTGGTGCTGAGGCTGCAAATAACGCAGCAACAGGTGGTGCGATGGTTCCAACTTTAGCGCTAGGTATTCCTGGTAGCGCAACAACAGCGGTTATACTTACGGGATTGATTATTCATGGTGTTAGACCTGGACCAGATTTGTTTAGAGAGCAGCCAGATTTCTTATATGGAATTTTTGGAGCCATGCTAATAGCTAATATCCTTTTTTTTATTTTTGGATTTTTTGGAGCAAAAATATTTGCAAGAATTACTTTAGTACCTAATAAAATCTTATGGCCTATGATATTTGCAGTTTCAGTATGTGGAACTTATTCTTTAAATCAATCCATAATAGATGTTTGGATAATGTTATTCTTTGGAGTGCTAGGTTTCTTTATGAGAAGATATGGTTTTTCAGTAGTACCAGTAATTATTGGATTAATTTTGGGTGAGTTAGTTGAAGGAACTCTAAGACAATCTTTAGTTATATTTGATGGTAATTATCTGATGTTTTTCACAAGACCGATTGCTTTAACATTCTTTATTTTGTCTTTAATTGCTTTGGCTTTTCCTTTAATAAGATCGAGGAAATTAAAAAAAAATAATGATTAAGTATGATTTAAATAATCGAGTAGCAATTGTTACTGGTGGAGCCCAGGGGTTTGGTTTAGCAATAACTGAAAGATTTATTGAAGCAGGAGCTAAAGTTGTAATTTGGGATATTGATGAAAATGCTGCTAAAGAAGCGATTGATAAAGTTAAATCAGAAAACTTAAGTCATCAGGTCGTAGACGTAACTAATTTTGAAATAGTAAGTAAAAATTTAGAAGAAGTAGAGAAAAAACACGGAAAAATAGATATTTTTGTCAATAACGCAGGTATTGCAGGTATTAATACCACTGTTGTTGAATATCCTTTAGATGAATGGAAAAAAGTAATGAACTTAAATTTAAATTCAGTTTTTTATTGTTGTAAAGCAGTTGTTCCATTTATGTTAAAAAATGATTATGGAAGAATAGTAAATATTGCATCTATTGCAGGAAAAGAGGGCAATCCTAACGCAAGTGCATATAGCACCTCGAAGGCTGGAGTTATAGGTTTAACAAAATCTCTAGGTAAAGAGTTAGCACAAAAAAATATAGCTGTAAATTGCGTAACCCCAGCAGCAGCCAAAACAAGAATTTTTGATCAAATGACTGAAGAACATATAAATTATATGTTATCAAAAATTCCTAGAAACAAATTTGCTAAAGTTGAGGAATTAGCGTCATTGGTAACTTGGTTGGCTAGTGAAGAAAATTCATTTTCGACAGCTGCAGTTTTTGATTTAAGTGGTGGAAGAGCTACATATTAGTTATGCAAGTAGGTATTGATGTAGGAGCAACTAAAATTGAGAGTGTTGTACTCGAAGAGAATGGGAACGAAAAACACAGATCAAGAATATCGTGTCCAAAGGAGTACACTCAAATTGTAACTGCGATAAGAGATATCCATAGAAAATTAGAACAAGAGTTTAAACAAGAACTACCAATTGGTGTTTGTCATCCAGGAGTTCATTCTCCTCAAACAGGATTAGTAAAAAATGCTCCAAATATAACTTGGTTAGAAAAAAAACCATTTCAAAGTGATCTACGTAAAGCTCTTGGAAAAGAAGTGTTTTGTGAAAATGATGCAAATTGTTTTGCTTTATCTGAAGCAATAGATGGAGCTGGTACACATTATAAAATCGTATATGGAATTATATTAGGCTCAGGTGTTGGAGGTGGTTTAGTAATAGATAAAAAAATTATTACTGGCTCTAATGGAGTAGCAGGGGAATGGGGGCACAACCAAATTCCATATTTTGCAGCTAAGAAAGAGAATTTTGACTCAAGTAATGCAAGGGAAGCAGAGATTGAAAGTTTTTTATCTGGATTAAGTTTAGCAAAAAGATTTAAGAAACTTTATGGAAAAAATTTAAAAACAAACGAAATTTTTGAATTAAATAGAAAACACGATTTAGATGCTGAAAGATTTATTGATGATTTTAAAGTAAATTTAGCAATGTCTCTTTCGAGTATTATAAATATTTTAGACCCTGATGCTTTTATATTTGGAGGAGGAGTTTCAAACGAAATTGATTTTTTGCACGAAATAGATTCATTAGTTAGAAAATTTGTTATTGGAAGAGAGTATGAGGGTGTTTTTTTAAAACCTAGATACGGAGATGCTAGTGGTGTTAGAGGCGCTGCTAGATTAGGTAGAAGCGCGACATATTAGAACTTCAACCAAAAGTAGAATCACAAAAAAAAAATTTTTTTTTTATTTAAAAAAATATTGATAAATAAGGAAAAAAATCAATTTCAACCTATAGTAGTATAATGTTTTTTTAGTTATCAATTGGAATTTATTCTACTTATAGTTTCGTTTTTAAAAAATAGTTAACTAAAAAAAAGAGGAAGAGAAAATATGAAAAAAATAATGATCGCTTTAATTACATTAGCGTTCACTTCTACTTCATCAATCGCAGGACCTAAGATCGAGGTATTGCACTGGTGGACGTCTGGTGGTGAAGCTGCTGCACTTAAAGTTTTAAAAGATGATTTCGCTGCAAACGGTGGTGAATGGATGGACATGCCTGTAACAGGTGGTGGTGGAGATGCTGCTAACGTTGCACTAAAAGCAAGAATCGTTGCTGGAGATCCTCCATCTGCATCTCAAATTAAAGGACCTACAATTCAAGAGTATGACCAAGAAGGTGTTGTAGCCCCATATAACATTGATGAAGTTGCTAAAGCAGAAGGTTGGGATAATTTATTAGATCCAATGATTGCAGCAATTCACAAGTGTGAAAATAATAGCGGACCTTATTGTGCTGCTCCAGTAAACATTCACAGAATTGACTGGATGTGGGCAAACAAAGCTGTATTTGATGCAAACGGTATTTCAGTTCCAACTACTTGGGAGGAGTTAAATGCTGCTGCTGAAAAATTACAAGCTGCTGGCATAATTCCATTTGCTCATGGTGGTCAAGCTTGGCAAGATGCTACAGTATTTGAAGCAGTTGCTATGGGTATCGGAGGAAATAACTATTACAAAAATTGTTATGTAGATCTTAAAGAAAGCTGTTTAAGAAGTGAAACAACAGTTAAAGTTTTTGATCAAATGAGAAAACTACAAGGATTTACTGATGAAGGTAGTCCAGGAAGAGACTGGAACGTTGCTACTGGTATGGTTATTGAAGGAAAAGCTGGTTTCCAAATTATGGGTGACTGGGCAAAAGGTGAATTTACAGCTGCAGGAAAAGTTCCAGGCGTAGATTACTACTGTGCTGCCACTCCTTCAAACAATGGATACTTATATAACGTAGATAGTTTTATCTTTTACAAATCTAGCGATCCAGATAAACAAGCTGGCCAAAAGTTATTAGCTAAGCTTATGATGGGTAAAAACTTTCAAAAAGTTTTCAACCTATACAAAGGTTCTATCCCGGCACGTTTAGACGTATCAATGGATGAATTTGACAAGTGTGCAAAAACATCTAATGCAGATATCAAAACTGCAGGTGAAAGCGGTGGATTAGTTCCAAGTTTTGCTCACGGTATGGCTCAAGGTAATACTATGAAAGCTGCCCTACAAGATATCATTACAGAGCACTTTAACTCTGATATGTCTTCTGTAGATGCTGCTAACGCTTTAGCTGACTCAGTTTTAGCTAATATGTAGTACATAAAAATTAAAAGGCCACTTTATCAAAAGTGGCCTTTTTTTTTAAATCTAAAAATAAAAAATATTTATAATGTTCAAGTGGTTAGAAAAAAATTTACCTAAAATTGTAATGGCTCCAGCTGTTGGTTTGATTGGCTGGTTTGTTTATGGATTTGTACTTTGGACTTTATATATATCTTTTACCAATTCTAAAATTCTACCAAAGTATGAACTTTGGGGATTTGGACAGTATGAAAAACTTTGGGCATCAAGAAAATGGCTTATTGCAGTAGATAATTTGCTTATTTTTACAACACTATTTTTAATCTTTTGTGTTGTTATAGGAATAATTCTTGCAATTTTTTTAGACCAAAAAATCAGAGCAGAGGGTTTGCTAAGAACGATTTATTTATATCCAATGGCGCTATCTTTTATCGTTACAGGAACCGCATGGAAATGGATATTAAATCCAACTTTAGGTATCCAAAAAATGTTTAGAGACTGGGGTTTCGAGAACTTCACCTTTGATTGGTTAGTAGATAGGGAGATGGCCATTTATACCATAGTTATTGCAGGTGTTTGGCAATCTGCAGGGTTTGTGATGGCGCTATTTTTAGCTGGATTAAGGTCAGTAGAAGATGAAATTGTTAAGGCAGCAAAAATAGATGGCGCAAGTTTATTTACGGTTTATTGGAAGATTTTACTTCCAATGATGAGACCTGTATTTTTTACAAGTTTTGTAATTTTAGTTCATATATCTATAAAAAGTTATGATCTTATCGTAGCACTGACACAAGGTGGGCCAGGCATATCAACAACTATGCCTGCTTTATATATGACACAAACTGCATTTCATAAAAGTCAGGTTGGTTTATCTGCAGCCAGTGCGATGATGATGTTTATGGCTGTAGCAGCTGTGATTATCCCATATTTATATTCAGAATTAAGGAGAGAAAATGCAAGATAGTTTGAAATCTTCTTCTTATCAGCAATTAGAACAAAAATCTAAATATACAAACATGTTTTTGAGATGGTTTTTATATTTTATTTTAATTCTTTTTGCCTCTTATTTTATTTTTCCACTTTATGTTATGGTTGTTACTTCGTTAAAGACAATGGAAGAGATTCGTCAAGGAACACTTTTATCTTGGCCAAGTGGATTAAATATAGAATCTTGGGCTGTAGCGTGGGGTGGTCGAGGATATGGAGCTGGTGATACTTTTTTAAGACCATATTTTTGGAATTCAATCAAGATGGTTGTACCAGCAGTATTTTTTTCAACATTTATTGGAGCGATGACAGGTTATGTTTTAACTAAATGGAGATTTAAAGGAGATCAGTGGGTTTTTCTTTTTTTATTATTTGGATGTTTCATACCTTTTCAAGCAATATTACTTCCAATGGCTAGAACCCTTGGAGTATTAGGAATTTCAAATTCAGTAATCGGGTTAGTTTTAGTTCATACAGTTTATGGTATACCTTTTACTACATTATTTTTTAGAAATTATTATATTTCCGTTCCAATAGAATTAGTTAAAGCTGCTAGAATAGATGGAGCTGGGTTTTTTAAAATATTTTTCAAAATTTTACTTCCAATATCAGCACCAATTATTGTCGTAACTGTAATTTGGCAGTTCACACAAATATGGAATGATTTTTTATTTGGATCAACCTTCTCATTTGGAGAAGCAGCACCTATACAAGTAGCATTAAATAATATGGTTTTATCAAGTACAAGTGTAAAAGAATATAATGTAGATATGGCTTCAGCTATTATAGCCGGCATTCCAACACTTATAGTTTATGTATTAGCAGGTAAATATTTTATTAGAGGATTAACTTCAGGAGCAGTGAAAGGATAACAATGAAAACGTTAAAAATTGAAGAACTATCAAAAAACTTTGGATCGACTGAGGTTTTAAAAAAAATTAATTTAGAGATAGATGAAGGAAATTTCCTAGTTCTTTTAGGACCATCTGGATGCGGAAAATCAACTTTATTAAATATTATTGCAGGATTAGAAACGATAAATGAGGGTGATGTTTTTATAGATGATTATAATGTTAGTAAAGTAGAGCCAAAAGACCGAAATATTGCTATGGTTTTTCAATCTTACGCTCTGTATCCATCTATGAATGTTAGGGAGAATATGATTTTTGGTCTTAAACAGGCAAAAACATCAAAGGAAAAAATACAAGAACAGTTAGAAAAAGTCTCAAAATTTCTACAGGTAGATCAATTGTTAGAAAGAAAACCTTCACAATTATCTGGAGGACAACGACAACGTGTTGCTATTGGTAGAGCTCTCGTAAGGGAGCCAAGAATATTTTTGTTTGACGAACCTTTATCTAACTTAGATGCAAAGCTACGGGTTGAAATGAGGAGAGAAATAAAAAAACTTCATCAACAGCTAAAAACAACAGTTGTTTATGTGACCCATGATCAAACAGAGGCAATGAGTTTGGGTACTAACATTGCAATTATGAATCATGGAGTAATTCAACAAAATGATACACCTGAAAAGATTTATAATAAGCCAAGCAATACTTTTGTTGCAGACTTTATTGGATCTCCATCAATGAATCTTATTAAGGGAGTCTTAAAAGAAAATTCAGGAGACTTATTGTTTACAGTTAGTGGATCAAATTTAGAAATTCCAATAAAAGATTATGATTTTAAAGATAAATCAAATTTAAATAATAAAGAAGTTTTTTTTGGTATTAGACCAGAACATATTTTCTTTAAAAAATTTAATGAAAGTGATTTTGAAATTAATTTAAGAGCAGATCTTAGTGAGTATATAGGTCATGAGCAAATAATGACGTTTGATTATGCAAATCAAGAAGTTTTAGCTAAATTTCCATCTACAATTAAAATAGATCTTGGGAAAGATACAAAATTATACTTTGATTTAACACAAGCATCTTTATTTGACGCTCAAACAGAGGAAAGAATATAATAATGAAAGTAAAATATTCAGATTTAAAAAATAAAAGAATATTTATAACTGGCGGAGGTTCAGGAATTGGGGCATCAATCGTTGAGCATTTTTGTGAGCAAGGAAGTGAAGTACATTTTGTTGATATTGATTTAAAAGAAACAAAAAAATTATTAAACAAAATAAAAAAAAATAAATTTAGATTACCAACATTTATAGAGTGTAATTTATTAGATATTAATAAATTAGAAAAAATTATTAAAAAAATTATTTCTACCAAAGGACCTATACATGCTTTAATCAACAATGCAGCAAATGATGATAGACATTCTACGGACCAAGTTGATGAAAAATATTGGCAAAACAGAATGGATGTAAATTTAAAACATTATTTCTTTGCTGCTAAGGCAGTCATAAAAGGAATGAAAAAAATTAAAGCAGGATCTATTGTAAATTTAAGTTCAGTCTCATGGATGTTAGGAGAAGGAGATAAAGTAGTTTATGAAACTGCCAAATCTGCTGTTGTCGGTTTAACAAGATCATTTGCTCAAGAATATGGAAAATACAATATTAGAACAAATTCAGTTGTACCTGGTTCAATTGCAACTGAAAGACAAATTAAACATTGGTTAACACCAAAATATAAAAAACTTATCTTGGATAGCCAAGCTTTAAAAAGACAGTTAAAACCAAACGATGTGGCTCAGTTAGTGATGTTTTTAGCATCAGATCAATCATCAGGATGTACAAAACAAAGCTTTATTGTTGATGGTGGTATAACTTGATCTAGGTGAAAGTTGAAAGCTCTACAATTCAAAATAAATATCTAAGAGTTCAAACTCTTAATTACGGTGCCAGTCTTTTTGAAGTTTATCAAAAAAAAAAGAAAATAAATTTAATTTTAAATTTAGGATCAAAAGAAAACTATCGGTATAAACATCCAAGTGTTGGATCTACTTGTGGAAGATATGCAAGTAGAATTTCTAATGCAAAATTTAAGATAGGTAATAAAAAATTTATTTTAAATGCAAATGAGGGAAAAAACATACTTCATGGTGGTAAAGTCGGTTTCTCAATTCTCCCATGGAAAAAATTAAATCAAACAAGAGAAAAAATAGTATATCAAATCCATTCAATAGATAACGATCAAGGCTTTCCAGGAAATCTAGTTGTTAATTGTACTTATCAATTAAGAAATAAATTTCTTATTATAAAATACGAATACAAATCTAATAAAAGTACTCATGTTAATTTAACTAATCATAGTTATTGGAATTTAGAAAAAAATAAAAAAAAAATGATTTATAATCATGAGTTAAAATTAAACTCATCTAAATATCTTCAAATAAATAAAAATCTAATCCCAACTGGTAGATTCAAAAATGTAAAAAAAACTATTAATGATTTTTTAAATTTTGAAAACATTGGTAAAAAATTAAATTATTTTAAAACTAAAAATCTCAATATTAAATTTAAAGGTTTTGACACAACTTTTGTTGTAAAAAGAAATAATAGAAATTATGTTGGAACTTTAAAAAATAATAATACTAATATTCAAGTTGATTTTTTTTCAAATTTACCTGGTGTTCAACTTTATTCAGCACAAAATCTAAATTACAAAAAAAAATTATTTCCTTACCAGGGTGTTTGTTTAGAAACTCAATACTTTCCTGATGCACCTAATAAAAAAAATTTTCCAAGTACTTTAATTAAACCTAATAAAAGGTATACATGCTTTACAAAAATTAAAATTAGTTAATTTATGGGTAAAAAAATTAATATCTCTATAGTTGGAACAGGTTTAATGGGCTTACAACACATTAAAGCTATTCAAAAATCAAAGAAAGCAAATCTTCATTCAATAGTAGATATTAGTAATAATGCTAAAAATTTATCCAAAAAATATAAAATTCCATTGTATTCAAATGTATCGGAGCTTTTATATTCAAAAAAACTCGATGCTGTAATTGTTGCTACTCCTAATCAATTGCATGAAAAACATACTGTAAGTTTTTTAAAAAACAAAGTACCAGTTCTTTTAGAAAAACCTATTTCAGATAATATTCAATCTGCAAAAAAAATTATAAATAGTGCAAACAAGAACAAAACACCATTATTGATTGGATATCATCGTCGACACAATTCAATAGTCTCTAAGGTAAAAGACGTTATTAAGAAAGGTAGATTGGGTAATATTGTTTCCGCAAACGTTTTATGCTGGTTATATAAACATAAAGCTTATTACAAAGAAAAATGGAGAGTTAGGAAAGGTGGAGGGCCTTTAGGTATCAATTTAGTGCACGATATTGATATGATTTGTTATTTGTTAGGTTCAATAAAATATGTTCAAGCATTTACAGCTAATAAAACAAGAAAATTTCAAGTAGAGGATACAGCTACAATTAGCTTGATCTTTAATTCAGGAGCGCTTTGTACACTTAATTTGTCAGATACAATTGTTGCACCGTGGAGTTACGAATTAACCGCTGGAGAAAATCCTGCATACCCAATTACCAACCAATCTGCATATATGATTGGAGGCACAAAAGGTTCTTTACAGTTTCCTAATCTTAAATATTGGTTTTATAAAAAAGAAAGAAGCTGGTGGAATAAGATATTTGTTAATGAAGATAAAAACAAAAAAGATGACAACACATTAGTAAACCAAATTGACCATTTTGCTGATGTAGTGACTAAAAAAGTTAAACCAAAAGTGAATGGTAATGATGGTTTAATTTCTCTCAAAATTTTTGCAGCAATAACTAAAAGTGCAAAAACTGGTAAAAAAGTAAGAATATAAAATTTTTATTAAAATTTAAATCATTCATTGTTTTGACATATTTTATTTGTTAACTTTTTATATGAAAAAAATTATCTTACTTGCTTTATTTAGTTTGTTATTTTTCACAAATTCAAATGCCGCATGTGATGATCCCTTAACAGAAGGGGTTGATTATTCTAATTGTAGATTTTCAGACTCGCAAGATTTACAAGGAAGTTATCTTCCAAATTCAAATCTTTCTTTTGCAAGTTTTATTCAAGTAAATTTTGATAAAAGTATAATGATGACTTCAAATTTATCGTTTGGAACTTTTCCAGAGTCTACCTTTGTTAGAGCTAATCTTTATGAGTCTGTTTCAATTGGTGCAAATTTTGAAAAAACTAACTTTACTGGAGCAAACCTAACTAGAGTTGATTTTATGGGAGCAACTTTAATCGAAGCAAATTTTCAAAACTCTAATTTAATGGAAGCCAACTTTACATCTTCTAATATCACTAATGCTAATTTTGATGGAGCTAATTTAACTGGAGCAACATGGACCAATGGTCAAACTTGTGGTCCAGAATCTATCGGTACCTGTAAACAATAATTAATGAATACTTCAGTTAATACTGATGATGTTATCTTTAATTTTTTTAAACAAATTTGTGATGAAAAAGATGATCAAAAATGTGTTGAGCTTGGAAACGAATGGATAAAGGCAATGGAAACTAATTTATTCGAAATGGAGAAAAATCTAAACGGGGCTGATTATATTAAACATAAAGATGACATTCAAAGTAACAGAAACCATCTTAATAGCTTAAAAAACAAAAACTCATCTGAATGGAGAGAGTACGCAACTCAATGCATGATTGAAATAATGAATCATAAGAGTCAAAAATAATTTAAGAAATTAATTTTAAATCACTAGCTATATAGATTAATATAATATAAACACTATAAGAAGGGGTGTCTTAACAGACTGAGATCATACCCTAAGAACCTGTCCGGTAATTCAGAAAGGGATAAAATGGATAAAACATATTTTTTAACACAATCAACATCATTAATATTAGTTATCGCAATTAGTTTAATATTCTCTTTTTTAGGAATTTTTCACTCAAATAAATATAAGGGCATAAATAATTATTTAACTGCAAATAGAAACATTGGTTTATTTTCGCTCACTACAAGTCTTGTAGCATCAGCTTTAGGAGCTTGGATTTTATTTGGACCAGTTGCGGCCGCAACGTGGGGTGGGGCAGGTGCTGTTATTGGTTATGCATTAGGCACAGCTTTTCCAATGATTTTCTTAATTTATTTTGGAAAAAAAATTAGAAACGAGTTTCCAAAAGGATCTTCTTTAGTTGAGTTTATGAGAAAAAAATTTGGCAAAAGTCTATTTAAGTTAATTTTGTTAATGACAATCTTTTATATGTTCATTTTTCTTTGTGCTGAAGTAACGGCAGTTGCTGTATTAATTAATTATATATCTGGAACAGAATTGTGGATTACAGCATTAATAGTCTTGGTAGCTACTTTAAGTTACACTCTTTATGGGGGATTAAGAGCATCAATATTCACTGACAATATTCAAATGGTTGTAATTGGTGTTTTGTTATTTATTTTAATTTCAATTATTAGTTCCTCTTCAGGAGATAATTTTTCATTTTCTTTTATTAATGAGAAAAATCCTCAATTAATAAGTTCAAATTATATTCCAGGATATACTGCTGGGTTAACTTTCTTTATAGCAGTCGCAGCAACTAATTTATTTCATCAAGGAAATTGGCAAAGAGTATATGCGGCAAAAGATTATCAAACATTAAAAGGTGGTTTGGTAATTTCTTTTTTTATTATTGTTCCGATAGTTTTCTTAATGGGTTTTATTGGAATGGTTTCATTTTCAATAGATCCATCTGTTAGACCTGATTTAGGATTTTTTAGTTTATTATTAAAAGATCAAACAGAAATTTTATCCTTATTGATCGTTATCCTTGGTCTTGCTTTGACAATTTCGACCGTTGATACTTTGGTTAATGCTATTTCTAGTTTGTTTGTAGTTGATGGTAAAGCAACTTTTAATTTAGATCAAAAAACTAATTATTTAAAAATTTCCAAATATTTTATTTTAATCTTGTCTGTAATTGCTTTTGGTGTTGCTTCAAAAGGGTTTGATATATTATATTTATTCTTAGTTGCAGATTTATTTTGTTGTGCATTTGTAGTGACTGTTTTTTATAGTTTCTATAATAAAGTAAATGAAAATACCGCTTATGTTTCAATTATAATTGGTCTAGTTGCTGGATTTTTAATGTTTCCATTTCCAGATTTTTCGAAAAGTTTATTAGTGGGAGTAATTTTTCCTAAAGATTTATTTTCACCTTTTATGGCTCAATCTTTATTATTTTTATCTTTTTTGATTGCAACTTTCTTGCCTGCAATAATTTTAAAAATTAAATTTAGATAGAGGATTTTAAAGCATCATAAATAAGTTCTTTGGTTGTCTCACCAATGCTTCTGTAAACTTCTTTATTATCTTTAAAAATTAATAGTGTTGTTTGATATTGAACATTAAAAAATTGAGCGATTTCTTTATTTGTCACATCAAAAGCAAAGTATTCCATATTATCAAAATCTTTTTTTGCTTTTTTTAAAACTTTCATTTGGCCTGCACATGATGAGCAATATTTAATCCAAGAACTTACCACAACAACTTTTCCCTCCGATAGAGCTTTATCAAACAATTCTTTACTGTAAGTAGTTTCTTTTCCAATTGCTTTGGAGCTAAATGTTAATACAAAACAGATAAATACTAAAAATTTTTTCATTGTTTTAAACTAAGGAAAATTAAAATTTATTGTAATACCATAAATTGTCTCTATATATGCTTATCTACATGTCAAACGATCAAATAAGCATAAACAACCTATCAAAAGTATACGACAATGGTTTTGAGGCATTAAAAAACATAAATCTTAATATTAAAAAAGGTGAAATTTTTGCAATGCTTGGACCAAATGGCGCAGGAAAAACAACTCTAATAAGTATTATCTGTGGGATAGTAAGACCATCTTCTGGTAATGTTACAGTAGACGAATTTGATATAATTGATGATTACAGAGAAACAAGGTCAAAAATTGGTTTAGTTCCACAAGAGTTAACTCTTGAGCAATTTGAAACAGTATTTAATAACGTTTCCTATTCTAGAGGTTTGTATGGAAAGAAACCTGACGCAAAACATATTGAGAAAGTTTTAAAAGATTTAAGTTTGTGGGATAAAAAAGACTTAAGACTCAGACAATTGTCTGGTGGAATGAAAAGAAGAGTTTTGATTGCTAAAGCATTATCTCATGAACCAACTATTTTGTTTTTAGATGAACCAACTGCTGGAGTAGATGTTGAGTTAAGACAAGACATGTGGAAAGTTGTTGAGAGTTTGAGAAAAACTGGTGTTACAATAATTTTAACCACACACTACATAGAAGAAGCTGAAGCTATTGCAGACAGAGTAGGAGTAATCAATCAAGGAGAAATCATAGTGGTTGATGAAACAAAAGAGTTATTAAAGAAAATGGGTCATAAGAAACTTACAGTAGACTTACAGGAAGAGGTCAAAGAAATACCAAGTAGTTTAGAAAAATATCAACTTGAAATCGGAAAAGATAAAATGTCAATTGACTATACTTATAACGTTCAAGCAAAACAAACAGGTATTACAAATTTACTTCAAGATTTAAAAGATTCAGGATTTAAACTGAAGGATCTAAAAACAGAACAGAGTACACTAGAAAAGATTTTTGTTAGTTTAGTAAAGGAAAACAATGAAATTTAATTATTACGCATTTAAAGCAATTTATCTTCATGAGATGGATAGATTTAGACGAACATTGATGCAATCTTTATTATCGCCAGTTTTATCTACTTCTTTATATTTTATTGTTTTTGGTTCAGTAATTGGAGGATATGTTGAAAATATTGATGGCATTAGTTATGGATCATATATTGTACCTGGTTTGTTGATGCTTACATTATTAACTCAATCAATAAGCAACACATCTTTTGGTATTTTTTTTCCTAAATTTAATGGAACAATTTATGAAATTTTAGCAGCACCAATTTCAACTCTAGAAATAGTTCTTGCATTTGTTGGCGCAGGAGCAACTAAAACTTTAATTGTAGGTTGTATGATATTTATTACTTCAACTTTTTTTGTTGAAGTTGAAGTGCAATTCCCAATATTGATGATTTTTCTTTTAGTATTAGTTTCATTTACATTTGCATTATTCGGTTTTTTAATTGGATTGATTAGTTCTAATTTCGAACAAATGTCAATCATACCAACTCTTGTTATAACTCCAATGGTTTTTTTAGGTGGAAGCTTATATTCTTTAGACATGCTTCCAGAGTTTTGGCAAATAGTTACATATTTTAATCCAGTAGTATATCTGATAAATGGATTAAGATTTTCATTTTATGGAGTTTCAGATTTTAATATATGGATAAGTGTTGGTTTAATGTTAAGTTTTTTGATTATTTGTATAGTGATAGTAACAAGTCTTCTAAAAAAAGGTTATAATATAAAAGCATAAATAATGATTAAATATATTCTTCCAGCTATTATTATTTTTTTGATTGTTTTGTTCTGGGAGAAAATTACCGAATTTGTAGAAAAAAAATTCAATATTAAGCTTAATTATGTTGTCTTAAGCTCAATAATTGCTGCGATTGCGGTAATTCTATTGCTCCTGAATTACTAGGATTTATGAACAGTCTTGATGTTTCAAATTTTGAAATAAAGGAAACAGATGGAGTTTTTACCTTTAAAAATGAAAATACAACAATAGGCTTTGTTAGATTTAATGAGAAAGGCGAGGTAGAGTATATTTTTGTTAATCCAATTTTTAGAAAACAAGGTTTAGCAACTAAATTATTAGAATTAGTAAAACAAAAAACCAAAAAAGAAATTATACTTCAAGAACCAATTAGTCCTTTAGGGTCAAAATTATTAAAATCCTTAAATAGATGGAAATAAACTTCTTATTTTTCTTAACTGTTGTTCCTGCTATTATTTTATACGGAATTGCAAAATCAGGTCTTGGTGGCTCAATGACTTTAATTTCTGTACCATTAATGACGATAGTGATGCCATTAAATCAAGCTTTAGGAATTATTTTACCAATATTAATATTTTCAGATTTTATTGCTGTTTATAAATATAGAAAAGAATTTGACTTAGGAACTTTAAAATTAATGGTTCCATTTGCAGCTATTGGGATATTTATTGGATCATTAACTTTTTCATATTTTTCAGAGGAATTACTAAAATTCATTATTGGAGTTATGGGCTTCTTATTTGCAGGACATTACTTTTTTTTTAAAAAAAATAAGGAAAAAAAATCAGAAAAAAACTTTTTTAAAGGTGGCAGTTGTTCAGTCGTGGCAGGATTTACAAGTTTTTGCGTACATGCAGGAGGAACTCCAACTAGCCTTTATTTACTTCCACTTAGAATGAAAAAAGAAATTTATGTAGGTACAAGAATATTTTTTTTCACTTTCGTAAATTTAATTAAACTTCCTTTGTATATTAGTTTATCTATGACAAACTTTGAGTCTTTTAAACAGTCAGCAACACTGTTTCCAGTTGCATTGCTTGGAATATTAATTGGATATCAACTACTTAAAATTATAGAGGAAAAATTATTTTACAATATTTTATATGCTTTAATTTTTGTTACTAGTGCAAAGCTTTTGTATGATTATCTGGTATGATTTAATAACGCATTAAAATTTTAAAATAAGTGTTAGATAATAATTATTATAAAAATGAAAAAAAAATTTAAACCAAGAATTAAAGCAAGATTAAGAAAAAATAGACAAGCTTTAAGTAAAAATATTGATAATTTTTTTGGATGGGTTAAAGGTGCAAAACTTGTTGAGCTTAAAGAATGTAATCCTGAAGAGGATCCTGTTAGACCAGAATTAGATAACAAGTTTAGAACAGGATATGGAAGAAAGATTTTTGGTGTCGAATATCAAGGAGAAATTCATGCTGTAATGTGTTTTGCTTATACAAATGAAATTCCAAAAAGTGTTGAAGAGTTAGAAAAATTAAGCACTGATGCATTTCTTCAAACAGCAATGAGAGATCAATCAGGTGGTCAAATAGCAATTGCTTATACTGTCTGGTCCAAAAAAAAGGGTGGGGGAAAATTAATTGTAAAAGAAGTATTTAAAAATATAAAAAAATCTAATCATTTAAATAGATTGGTAACCCTTTCACCTCTAACAGAAATGGCAACAAATTTTCATGAGAGAAATGGCGCTAAATTAATTCAAATTAATGAAACTACACAAAATTTTGAATATAAAGTTATGTAACAATGAAAATTATTAAACTTTATTTTATAGTATTTTGTACTTTATTTATTTTACCTTATTCTGCAGTTATGGCTTATGAAGAAGCAAATTATGAAGTTGTATCTAAAAATGAAGTTTATGAGATTAGAAAATATTCTGATCGTTTAGCAGTGGAAACAATGAAATCTGGAATAGATAGTAATTTTAGAAAGTTATTTAATTACATTTCAGGCAGAAACGATACCCAAGAAAAAATTAAAATGACTACCCCAGTTACTCAGGTTGAGAAAAATGGAAATATGAGTATGCAATTTTACTTGCCCTCTAAATTTAATTTGGAAAATGCACCAAATCCAAGCAGGAAAGATGTTAAAATAGTTAACATTGAAGGAGGACACTACGCAGTACTGAGGTATTCTGGACGTGCATCAGATGGAAATTTTATTAAACATAAAGAAATTTTAGAAAAAGAGTTACAAAAAAACAATATTTCAATTATAAGCCCACCAATTAGAGCAACTTATGACAGTCCATTTACCCTTCCAATGAATAGAAGAAATGAGGCTATGTTTAAAGTGGAATTAAATTGAAGAAATCAAAATTTAAAGCAATGGTGTTATCTTGTATAGATCCAAGATTTCAACATTTAGTTCATAATTACTTAAAGAAAAAAAAATTAATAGGAAAATACAGTGCTTTTACAATTGCAGGTTCAGCGGTTGGGGTTACACATAATAAATTTAAAAAATGGCATAAAACGTTTTATGATAATTTAGAAACCTCTATTCAATTACATAAAATAGAAAAATTAATTGTGATTAATCATAAAGATTGTGGTGCAGCTAAAATTGCAAATGGAAAAAAAGAATTTAGTCCAGTAAATGAAAAAAAAATTCATAAAGAGTCTTTCTCTAAAATTAAAAAACAAATAAAAAAAAGATTTCCAAAATTGAGAGTAGAATCAAGTCTAATTTCTTTGGATAGTAAAATTACTAAATTCTAATTATTGATTTCTTATTAGAGGATAAACTTTAGGATTTAAATATTTCAAGTTTGTTAGCAATATTAAAATTAAAGTAACAAAGCCAATTGAAAATCCTAAATAAATTAAAACTTTAAAGTCAAACATCCACACTAGCTCAAAAATATTTTCCATAATAAATTTTGAACCAATCACTGCAAAAAATGTTGCAATTAAAATTACAGATTTAAAAATAATGATGAACTCAATTAGCGATGAAAAAATAATTTGTTTTTTTGAAAAACCTAAAATTTTAAAGACTAAATTTTGATATTCTTTTACTTTCCCTTGAACCATAATTGCACTTGAAATTACTATTAAACCTATAACAATAGTAACTGCTGAAATTAAAGTAACTGCAATAAATACTTTATTTAAAACAGCTGTAACTTTTGATAAATAATCTGCAATTTTTATAATTGATAAACTTGGCATGATTTCAAGCATTTCAGTTTCATCAAATTTATTTGAATTAAATTTTGCAGTAGCTAAATATTCGTGTGGAATATTTTTTGCAAATTGAGGATTAAATAACATTGCAAAATTGATGCTTAAATCCCGATAATCCACTTCTCTAAAATTAATGACCTTTCCTTCAATTTCACGTCCATAAACATTTAAAGTGAAAATATCACCTAACTGAATATTAAAATCTCTAGCAACTTTTGCATCTAGAGATATTTGAAGTTGATCTGGGTTTGATAAATCCCACCATTCACCTTCTAAAATTGGATTATCTTCAGGTACATTTTCCACCCATGAAGATCTTCGTTCGCTACCAATTACCCAGTAACTATCGTTATCTGGTTTAATATAAGTGTTAGGATCCACACCATTAATTTTAACAATTCCAGAAGATACCATTGGCACAATTTCAATAGATGCATTGGGATCCATATTTAAAATACCTTGCTCAAATTTCTCTCTTTCTCCTTTTTGAATACCGACGAAGAAATAATCAGGTGCAATATCTGGAATAGATTTAGCTATTTCTCTTTGAAAATTTGTACCAACTAAAGCTAATGTTAATAACAAAGTAACCCCTAAGCCAAGAGACATAACTGTGATGGGAGTTATACTTTTTGTTTGGGTAATATTTTTAATTGAAACTTTTAAAGAAATTATTGAACTAGATTTGAATTTTTTTAGGAAAAAAATAATTAATTTTGACAGTAAGAAAAATACAATTAAACATACAAAAAAAGCAGCAAAGTAGCCCAAGCTATAAGAAGGCTGTTCAGATCCAACTGTGAATAATAAAATTAAGATAGATAATAAAACAAGGCTAAGAACAACTGATCTCTTAGAATAATAAAATTGAAGATTTTGAAATACGTTTCTAAATAAATTAGACGCTTTTACTTGATCAATAGAACTGATTGTTGGGATAGAAAAAATTACTAGAACCAATAATCCCACTAAAAATATTTTTAAAAAATTTAGTAAAGAAAACACTGGATAAACATTCAATCCTAGTCCGTCAGATAAATATTTATCTGCTATTGGTACAATTAAAAAACTCGATCCATAAGCAACAACAGTGATAATAAATAAAAGTATAAATAACTGCAGATAATATAGAGTTTTAATATTACCTGAATAAAAGCCAACTGCTTTTCTTACAGCTATCGACATATTGTTTTGATTAATAAAAGAAAGCAAAGTATTTGCTATTCCAATACCCGCTATCAACATTGCACTGATAGACACGAGAGATAAAAATTGAGAAAAATTATTAATAATTCTCTTTATACCACTTGCAGAATTTTCAGGATATCTAAGTTTAACTTTTTGATCTTCTTTAAATATTTCTTCAATTCGTTTCTCAATTTCTTCAGGCTTATCATTGTCATTAAACTTTACTTTATATTCATAGTTTAAAAAGCTTCCAATTCCATTTAGTTTTAAAATTTCTAAAGTTTGTTTTCCTGCTAAAGCCCAATCGCCAAATGCAACAAATCCGCTTACATCTGGTACTGATTTAATAATTCCAATTACTGTAAAATTTTGATCTTGAACTTTTACTATTTCGTTAATTTTAATATTTAGGGTTTTTGATAAACTTTCATTGATCAGGATAGTATTAGGTTCTTTTTGCATTTTTTCATAAGCACCTATTGGTTCATAAACAACATTTCCATATAAAGGATATTTTTCATCCACAGTTTTAATTCTAGTAAACAATGATTTATTTTTTGCTCTGCCAGTAGTTGAAAGCATGGTACTGAATTCAATCATTTGAGAAACAGTTGCAAATTCTTTTACTTGGTTGACTAAATATAAATTTCCTTGATTACGATTGTAATCAATCTCTAAATCTCCACCTAAAAGTGCTTTGGCATTATCATTTAGTTCTTTTTTAAGACTATCTTCAATTGTGAAAATAGCACTTAAGATAAAAAGACTTATAAATAGCGTAACAATGATACTAGAAATTTTATGATAATTTCTGCTTAAGTCTTTTAAAGCATATTTAAAAATTAAACTAAATTCTGAAGGATTATTTAATTTTTCCATCTTTAATTTTTATTTTTCTTTTAGCTTTGTCAGCAAGTTTAGGGTCATGAGTTACCATGATTAAAGAGGAACCTTCTTCTTTTACATACTTAAATAAAATATTTGCAATCATTATAGAATTTTCAGTATCTAAGTTTCCTGTTGGTTCATCTGCTAAGATTAATTCGGGCTTCATCGCTATTGCCCTGGCGATAGCAACCCTTTGTTGTTCACCACCTGATAATTGACTTGGTAAATTATTAAAACGATGTTTCAAACCAAAACGATCTAATAAAATTTTTGCTTCTTTTTCTGGATTTTTAAAATTATTAAGTTCAAGAGTTAAAGCAACATTTTCAACTGCTGTGTAATTAGGAATTAAATAAAAAGACTGAAATATTATTCCAATATTTTTCTTTCTTATCTCCGATACTTCATCTTCACTAAGGCCAGTTATTTCTTGATCATTAAAAATTATTTTACCAGAAGTTGGTTTTTCTAAGCCTCCAATCAACATTATTAAACTTGTTTTACCTGAGCCACTTTCTCCAACTACTGAAACAGTTTCTTTTTTCTTAATATTTAAATCAATATTCTTTAAAACACTTATACTATCTTTGCCAGTTTGGTATTTGAGATTTATTTTTTTTAATTTAAGAAGAGTACTCATGAACAAAAGTTTATTTATAAAAATTTTGATAATCTTTCTAGTGCACATAAACGCAAGTGCAATAGAAAAGGTAGTTTTATTCGGTGATAGTTTGATGGCCGGTTATGGGTTACCTAAAGAACAGCATTTATCAATAGTTTTAGAAAACAATCTTAAGCAAGCTGGGTTAAATATTAAAGTAATTAATGGAAGTGTCTCTGGTAGCACGTCATCAGGAGGATTAAATAGAGCTGATTGGAGTTTATCAGAGCCAGGTATTGATTTAATTATTTTAGGACTAGGAGCTAATGATATGCTTAGAGGAATCCAACCAGAGGAAACAGAAAGAAATTTAGAACAAATAATAAAAGTTGCTCAGAATAAAAAAATTAAAATTATTTTAGCTGGAATGGTAGCGCCAGATACTCATGGGGAAAAATATAAAAAAGAGTTTGATGCTATTTATCCAAAGTTATCAAAAAAATATAATTTAGCATTAATCCCATTTCTTCTTGAAGGTGTGGCACTTCATCCAAGTTTGAATCAACAAGACGGTATACACCCCAACAAAGATGGAACAATTAAAGTAAGTGAAACAATAAAAAAAAGTATTATTAATATAATTAATTAAATGAAAATCTTTTTATCATTATTTAGCTTGTTATGTTGCTTTAGTTTTGCTCAAGCTCAAAATACAAATATTACTTTAAATTCTGATTTAAACTTAAATTGTAAATTTGAAAAAGTAATTTTAAAAAATCCAGACCATAACTTTGAGTCTTTCACAAAAGATCAAATTAAAAGAAAAGATATTAATAAGTTAATAATCGAGTCTAAAACACCAGATGTTCTAAATGTTAAAAATTTATCAGAATTTTTTAATAAAATTGATTTAGAGGTTAAAATTTCAAATAAGGATATATTCTTAATTCAAGCATTCGATAAAGAGAGGAATTACTCTGAGTCTGCAGTCTATACTAGAAAAACAGGCGAACTAATTCACGAAATCACAACCAATATAAAACAAGAGGAAAAAGAAAAAGATATTTCTTTTTATAGTTGTAAAAATAACAACAAAGACACTTAAGACCAAAGACTCTAATTCTAATATTTGATAATATTAAAATATGAAGAAGTTATTTTTAGTAATTTTGGTTTATTTATTTTCACAGATTAGCTCTTTAGCAAATGAAAGAGATACAAGACTTAACCAATTGTTTAATGAGTTAAAAGCAAATAAATCGAAAGTAGCTTTTATAATTGAACAAGAAATTTGGGCTTTATGGAGTACACATCCAACAGATGAAAAACTTACTGCGAGATTAGAAGAGGGCTCTCAATTTGTGAGAGATCAAAACTATACTAAAGCAAAAGATATTTTTACTGAAGTTATTAATCTTGATCAAAATTGGGCTGAGGCGTGGAATAAAAGAGCAACTGTACTTTATATGCTAGGAGAATTTCAAAAATCTCAAGATGATATAGATCAAGTATTAGCCTTAGAACAAAGACACTTTGGTGCTTTAGCAGGGCAGGGTTTAGTAAATATTCAACTTAAGAATTATGAAAAGGCAATAAGAAGTTATGAGCAAGCACAAGAAATTTATCCTGCAATGAGATCACCTAAAATAATGATCAAGCAAATAGAAGAATTAATGAAACAGCAAACAATATAATGTGCGGAAGATACGTAGTAAAAAACCCAGTAACAAAAACAAATAAATTAGTTAAATCTGCAATTCAGGTTGAGGATACTGAAAACTATAATGCTCATCCATATCAAAAACTGCCTGTAATAAAAAAATACAAAAATGGAAATACTTTAGAAAATCTACAATGGGGTTTAGTTCCAGTATGGGCTAAAGATAAAGATTTTAAAGCTTTAATTAATGCAAGACTTGAGACCATTGACGAAAAGGTTTCATTTAAAAAATTGATAAAAAACAACCGATGTGTTGCAGTTGCAGATGGTTTTTATGAGTGGAAAAGGGAAGAGAAAGAAAAAACTCCTCATTATTTTACCCGTGAAGATACAAATCCTATTTTTTTTGCCGGTATCTTTGAAAATGATCAGTTTTGTTTAATTACAGAGGAAGCTAAAGAAAATATAAATGAAATTCATCACAGACAACCGGTTATTTTAAATCAAGCTGATATTAATCGTTATTTAAATTTAGAATTACAAGGTTCTACATTTTTAAAGGAACGTAAAATTCCTAATTTAATTTTTCATGAAGTATCAAAAGATGTTAATAAACCTACAAATAATAGCGCTTCTTTAATTCAAAAAGTTTAATTAGTCTCTAAAATTAACAAAATCAATTGGAAGACCTATATCAATTCCTTTGATTGCAGCTATGGCTTCTTGAAGATCATCTTTCTTTTTGCCATCTACTCTTAATTCATCGCCTTGAATTTTAATCTGAATTTTAAGTTTAAGTTTTTTAATGTCAGCAATAACTTTTTTAGCATTTTCTTGGCTAATACCTTCTTTTAATTCACTGACTTGTCTAATGGATCCTCCTGAAGCTCCTTCAGAGCTTTTAATCTCTAATACTCTAGGATCTACTTTTCTTCTAACTAAATGGGTTTGTAATAATTCATTTACTTGCTTTAATTTTAATTCATCAGGGGCAATGGTAGTCACCGTTTTATCTTTTCGTTCAATTGAAATATGAAGTCCTTTAAAATCATAACGGCTACTGATTTCTCTTAAACAATTAGCTAAAGCATTATCAAATTCTTGATAATTTATTTTACTAATTAAATCAAATGAAGGCATATTTATATTATACAGTATTAATGATCAAAATTTAAACTAAATTATAAATTCTAGCAATAATAAGGCATTTTAGCTTATTGAGTTAATTGTAAATAATAATATATTTAATACATGCTTAGTTATATCATTCCATTTTTAATACTTATCTTAGTAGTCGTTTTTATACATGAATATGGACACTATTATTTTGCAAGAAAATATGGAGTAGGTGTTACAGATTTTTCAATTGGTTTTGGTAAAGAGTTATTTGGTTGGAATGATAAATCGGGCACAAGATGGAAAATATGTGCAATTCCTTTAGGTGGATATGTAAAATTTTTTGGAGATAGAAATGTTTATTCACAAGCTGATCATCAAGAAATTTTAGAAAAATATAACGAAGAGGATAGGAAAAAATTATTTATTTTAAAACCCTTGTACCAAAGAGTTTTAATTGTATTTGGTGGTCCTTTAGCTAATTTTTTACTAGCTTTAGTAATATTTTTTTCAATTTATACTTTTATAGGTAAAGATTTCACTCCTGCAGTCATAAATGAAGTTCAAAAAGATAGTCCAGCAATGATAGGAGGGCTAAAAGCTGAGGATATAATTTTAGAAATAGACGGTAATGAAGTTAAAAGCATTATGGAAGTTTCAAAATTTATCACGATGTCTACTGGTGATTTTATAGATTTTAAAGTTAAGCGTTCCTATGATGAATTAATACTAAAAGTAAAACCCAATATTGTTGAAGGTGATGATGGATTAGGGAATAAAATAAATAAAAGAATGGTAGGTATTAAGCTTGGTGCCTATAATAATAAAGTTAACCATGTTAAATTAGGACCTGCTCAGGCTTTATATCACGCAGGTTATGAAGTTTATTTTGTAAGTGTTTCCTCGCTTAAATACATCGGAGGAATGATTTTAGGTAAAGCAGATACTTCTCAATTGGGAGGCCCAATTAGAATTGCTAAGATTTCTGGACAAGTGGCAACCTTTGGAGTGTTGGCATTCATTAGTATGATGGCTTATATTTCAATAAGTTTGGGTCTTATTAATCTATTTCCAATACCAATGTTAGATGGAGGACATTTAATGTTTTATGCGTTTGAGAAAATTTTAGGCCGACCTTTATCCCAAAAAACTCAAGAAGGTTTTTTTCGAATCGGATTGTTTTTGTTGTTATCATTGATGTTTTTCACCACATTTAATGATCTAAAAGACCTAGGTTTATTTAGATAATTCAGATTCTAAAAGGTTTAAAAAATCAATAAAATCAACGTTTATTTAAGTTTTTACAAGATATGGTGTGTTTTAAAAAAATAAGCACTAAAAAAAAGCTTGATTTATCAACGTTTATGACAAGTATAAATCTTAACCAACAAAACCGGAGCTAAAATGAACAAAAAACAACTAATTGCAAAGCTTTCTGGCTCATTAAATTTGAGCAAAGCAGATGCTGAGCGAACTTTTGATACAATTACCAACACTATTTTAGATGCTTTAAAAGGTGATGATTCAGTAAAAATTGCTGGATTCGGTACGTACAAAGTAGCTAAAAGAAAAGCAAGAGTTGGAAGAAATCCAAGAACTGGTGAACAGATTCAAATCGCTGCTTCTCAAAAGGTAAAATTCTTACCAGCCAAAGCTTTAAAAGAAGTATTCAACAGATAATATTCTTTTTCTACAGCCCTAAACGTTTTAAAAGCACGTTTAGGGCTGTTTCTATATGCAAAAACTGCATAGCCACTTTTCCTAATCAGCGTTAGTTTTAAAAATTAATAAATTTATAAGACACCACTTAAACAAGTGGAGGTCTAATGACTAAAATAATAAAAAAAATATCAGCACCGCTTCTTAGTTTAATTTTTTTATTAAACATGAGTAGTGCAGGTATGGCAGAGACAACTGTCTCTGGAGAAGTTCAAGCGATATTTAATTCGCTTCTATTTTTAATTTGTGGTTTCCTTGTCATGTTCATGGCAGCAGGGTTTGCGATGCTAGAATCTGGTATGGTAACTTCAAAAAGTGTATCAGTAATTTGTGCTAAGAACATAGGTCTATATTCAATTGCCGGAATTATGTTTTGGCTTTTTGGTTATAATTTAGCTTACGGAATTCCTGAAGGAGGATACATTGGAACATTTACACCTTGGTCAGATGCAAGTGCAGTTGATACAGGTTATGCTGATGGTTCTGACTGGTTTTTCCAAATGGTATTCTGTGCAACAACAGTTTCAATTTGTTCAGGTGCTATGGCTGAAAGAATTAAGCTATGGCCATTTTTCTTATTTGCAGCTATTTTAGCTGGAATTATTTATCCAATCGTTATGGGTTGGCAATGGGGTGGAGGCTGGTTAGCAGAGCTAGGCTTCTCTGATTTTGCTGGTTCTACATTAGTACACTCAACAGGTGGTGCAGCTGCTTTAGCAGGTATCATGCTTTTAGGTGCTAGATATGGAAGATTTGATAGCAAAGGTGAAGCAAAAGCAATTAAACCTTTTGCTGCTTCTTCAATTCCATTAGTAACTGTTGGAGTATTTATATTATGGTTAGGTTGGTTTGGATTTAATGGTGGATCTCAACTAGCTATTGGAACGTTTGATGATGCAGTTGCTGTATCAGCAATATTTATCAATACTAATCTTGCTGCTTGTGGTGGTGTTATGGCTGCTGCAATAATCACAAGATTAATGTTTGGTAAAACAGATGTAATTCAAATGTTAAACGGAGCAATTGGTGGTCTTGTAGCTGTTACAGCTGAACCATTAGCACCAACACCTTTAGCTGCTATTTTCATTGGAGCAGTAGGCGGATTAATCGTAGTATTTGGAACTAAATTGTTATTCAGTTTCAAACTAGACGATGTTGTAGGTGCAATTCCAGCTCACATGTTTGCTGGTATTTGGGGAACATTAGCAGTGCCATTAACAAACGCTGATGCATCGTTTAGTGCACAATTAATCGGTGTACTTTCAATTAACATTTTTGTGTTTGTTGTGTCCTATATTATCTGGTCAATAATGAAAGCCACGTTTGGAATTAGATTAAGTAAAGAAGCTGAAACCAAAGGAACTGACGTTACAGAAACAGGTGTAATAGCATACGCAATACGAGACTAATTGTATGCAATATAGAGGCTCTTCGATCTCCATGTCGTTATCTCATTGAAGAGCCTCTAATAAAAGAATTAACTATAATCTCTCTCTCTAGTTAGTTAACAAAAGACCCCTTAAAAATAAGGGGTCTTTTTTTTATTTTTTTATAATATTTTGGAGAGTTATTAATACTTCCTTAGCATGGTCTTTTACTCTAACGTTATTCCAAACTTTAAGTATTTTGCCTTTTTTATCGATTAAATAAGTCGATCTGATTATTCCCATAAATTCACGGCCCATAAATTTTTTCTTGCCCCAAACTTTATACTTTTTAAGAACTTTTAATTCTTCGTCAGCAAGTAAATCAAATTTAATTTTGTATTTATCTCTAAATTTATTATGACTTTTTAAATTATCTTTAGAAATACCCAGAATTTCACAATTTAACTTTTTAAATTTTAGAAGTAATTTATTAAAATCATTTGTTTCAATCGTACACCCTGGAGTATCATCTTTAGGATAAAAATATAGAACTATGTATTTTCCTAAAGAATCCTTTAAAGAGTATTCATGATTAGAAGTTGATGGAAGCGAAAAACTTGGTGCTTTTGAATTTACTTTCATAGTTAATATTTATTTTTTTCCCATATCTTAAGCCAATCTTTTAAAGGAGACAAACCATAGATTGAATTAATATTTGTCAGATGAATACTTAAAGAAGGCATTGGAGAGAAGCAATTTATAATTTTATATAATTCATGAAGTGGCTTTTCATAGGGATCATAATTATTTAAAAACATATCTTCATAATATTTCCAATACTTTTTTAAAGTCATTTTAGAAATTAAATAAGTGCATAAAGACTGATTTACCTTACACCAGTGTTTTTTATATCCTATTAGATTTTGAGTATGTTCCGTATTTACATAAAGATATGGATAATCTGCTGGACACAAAACAATCTCGTCATTTAGTTGGGAAGAAATTCTTTGATAGCTATAAACCATTTCAATTAAGGCATCATCATCATGAAGATAATCATCCTCAACAAAATAAAGTAAATCAAAATCAGAGTTAATGGCAAAATTTTTTGATTCAAAAATATGTGAATTGTGCGCAAGCATTCTTCTATTGTTATTAAATTTCATTTTACTTTCATATTTATTGGTATCTAAATTACTAATTTCAAAACTAATATTTTTATCAGTACATATTTTTTTAATTTGATTTGTCACACTTTCATGTGAATTATCATCGATAATTTTTAACAAAATATTAAAATCTTTAATTTCTTTTTTTAAATTTATTATATTATTACAAATTGAATTTAGAGATCTTAGCGTATATTCCTTTTTTTCTTTTTCAAAAAGTCTTTTTTTATTTTGGGATAAAAGCTTATTTTCATTAGTAAATGATCTAAAAATTATTAGTAAATTTTCAACTTTTCTTTTTATTTCAACTTTACCTAAAGGAAGAACAATATTTTTTTTATTTAAAATATTTAGACTATCATCTAATCTTTTTTCACTTGTTGGTACTGTTAAGTTGTTTTGATCAATTATTTCAAAACCAAGTTTTCTTATAGCTTTGATTAGTATTTTTTTTATAAAATTATTTTGATTAATTTGTATCTTTTTCATAAATATTTCAAATAAAATTGATATTTACATCATCATTTCTTTTTACACTTGGAAAATCAAGTCCCTCAATTGGATAATTTTTATAATTAGATTTTTTTTCATATTTAATTCTTTTTACGTTGATAAATGTAATTTCAATAGCGTATGGATACCCATTTTTATCTAATTTATTAATATTATTCCCATGTATATGTATAGATTTTAAATATTTTATATTATCTATAAAGTTATAAATTTTTTTAAGATTTTTTTTTATGTCATGAAATTCAATTATTAAACAATTTATTCTTTTGCTATAAAATTTTATATCTTTAAGAATTTCATATTCACCACCCTCAATATCTACTTTAAGCAAAATATTTTTTTTATGATTAATTATGTTTTTAATGTTTATCTCTTTATTCTTGATATTTTTTCTCCCAACTTTTAACTCCATATGTTGGTTTTTTTGGCCAAAGAAACTCAGATAATCAAAATATTTGAAAATATTGATAATTTTCCAAATACTTAATTTTTTAAGTAAAAAAAAATGGATTAAATCTTTAGTTAATCTTTTTTTCCAAAAAGATAAATTTACAGTATGATCAAAAGCTAAAACTTTAGTTTTTTTATTTAATTTTAAAAAATTTTTTTCAAAATCCCAATCATCACTTAATCCACAGGTAATAATATAGTCAATCTTTTTTATTATTCTTTTATCAATAATATATCCACCATCTCTTTGAGGTCCTAATCTTACTAAATATTTATTTTGAACAAAGATAGGTTTTAATTTTCTTGAAAACATGTTAACTAGAAATAGTTAATTATGTCGATTAAATCAATTCAAACTTTAGTAAATGATGCGATGCAGGAAATTAAAACAATTTCAGCAGATGAAGCTTATAAATTATTTGAGAACAACAATTGTAATTTGATTGATGTAAGAGAAATTAATGAATTAGAAAATAGCGGTAAAGTTCAAGGTGCAAATCATATGCCAAGAGGTATGCTTGAAGTTTATTTAGATCCAAATAGCCCTGTATTTCAAAATGGACAACTAGATCAAGATAAAGAATTTGTTTTATTCTGTGCAGGAGGGGTAAGATCTGCTTTAGCTGTCAAATCTTTAAAAGATATGGGATATCAAAAAATTTCTCACATCGAAGGCGGTTTTGCTTCTATTGTGGGTAGTAAATTTAAAATAGTTTAATTTTTCAATTCTTCAATAGCATACTCAAGTCTGTCTTGTCCCCAAAAAATTTTATTATTAATTATAAAGGTTGGTGTTCCAAAAACTTCTTTTTGAAAAGCATCAGTAGTTAATTTAATCAATTGATCTTTAACTGATTGTTCTTTTATAGATTGAAAAAATTCTTCACTATCAATATTTAAATCTCTTATTAATTTAGACATATTCGCAACATTCGATAAGTCATGATTATCTTTCCAATAAGCGTCAAAAAAACAATTTAAGTAATCGTTTTGCTTATCCTTACTAACACTAATATATCCTCTCATTATATTTAAAGAATTTATTGGAAAATTAGAATTCCATTTGAATTCAATATTATTTTTTTCAGATATCAAATTACAATCATTTATATTATTTTTCAGTTTGTATTTATTGAATGCAGGAGAGTCAATTCCAGCTAGCTTATGAAGACCACCTAAATAGACTGGTTTGTAATTAAATATGATATTTTTATGTTTAAGAATTTTTTTGTGTGCAATATATGCATATGGGCTAATTATGTCGAAATAAAAATCTATATGATTACTCATATAAACTAATTCTTTTTGCGTAAAAAATTCTAATTATCCAATAACAAAATAAACCTATAGGACCAATTAAATAAGTCATAATTAATGGCACAGCCATCAAAACTTTGTTTATAGAAAACTTTTGAGAATCTTTAACAATCCAACCACCAATAAATAAGTTTATTGCTATAAAGTGAGTCCAAAATATAATTATATACAAATGATCTTCAAATAATCTAGATAACTCTTTTAGACCTAAGTAAAGAGAGAAATTTCCATCAAAATCGTAACCAATTAAATAAGATTTATATAAAATGAAGATATAAACACCACTTAATATAAAAAAGGGAAAAATTGATGTTACAAAAATTCTACTTAAATGCGATTGAGGAAACGCTATCAAGATAAACCAAAAGGGTAGAACACCAAGGTTGATCCACATGTAAAGTGTCTCAATTGTGAAATAAGTATAAATTTGTTCAATCATTTAGATATATTATATTAAATCTAACAATGATTCCTATAAGAAATAGAAAAAAAACGCTTCAAGTAACTGTTGATGAGATGCGTAATTTTGCCTTTGCTTATGTTGAAAAGTATGCTCCTTCAAAACAACAACTCAAAACATATTTATTAAAAAAATATATGAAACTATCAGCGTCTGATGTAAGAAAAAAAGATGTAAATAAATTGATTGATATTGTTTTGTCTGACTTAGAAAAAAATAGATTTATAAATGATCAATTTTATTCTGAAAGTAAAGCTAAAAGTATGATTCAAAGAGGGAACTCAATTAATAAGATTAGAAATTATCTAATTGGAAAAGGAATTAACGAAACATTTATTAAAGATACAGTCGATAAAATAAAAGAAGATAATTCGGATCAAGATTTTTTTTCTGCAATTAAATTATGTAAAAAGAAAAGAATTGGTCCAGCTAGAGCAGAAGATAATAGAACTTTATTTTATAAAAAAGATATATCTTTACTTGCAAGAAATGGTTTTGATTTTGAAACATCAAAAAAAGTAATGGATATAGAAAAAAATGAATATCTAAAAATAATAAATCTACTTTGACTTTTTATCTTTTTCTTCTTTTACAAGCTGATTTATTTTATTTCTTATGTAATTTTTTACAAAAACAAATACTAATAATCCAAAAATTGAAACAGAAACAATAATTATTAGTATTATTCTTAATTGTTCATCCATTATAAAATATTTTTATTTTTCAAAATTATACTTGGATTTTTTAAATCTTTTTTACCATACAAAATTTCATTTCCTTCAAAATCACTTACAGTTCCACCCGCATGTTCTAAAATTGCATGACCAGCTGCTATATCCCACTCATATGCCCTTGGTTCAGCAACATAACCATCATATTCACCAGCAGCAACGACACAAAATTTCAAGGAACTTTTCATTCTAATATTTTCTTTTACCCCTAAATCATCATAAATTTTTTTGATTTCAGGTTTTATTTTAGTTGAGTATGAAATAAATTTTAAATTTTCTGATTTCTTGACAGGTAAATTGTTTAAGTTTGTTTTTTTACCGTTGCTAAGCTCAAAAGCATTACCTTTTTCAAATGAATAAAACATTCTTTTTTTTGCAGGAGCATTTATCAATCCTGCAACAGGTCTATTATTAATTATCAATCCAGCATTAATAGTAAATTCTTCTAAATTATTAATATAATCATAAGTTCCATCAATAGGATCAACAAGCCAGAAATCTCTTAAATTTAGGTTATCTTTATTTTCAGACGTCTCCTCTGAAATAATAGGTAAATTAGGAGTAACCTCAGAAATTTTTTTGGATATAAATTTATTTACTTCCAAATCACCATTACTTACCGGTGTATTGTCTGATTTTATTTTTTTTATCAAACCCTTTTCTCTTAATTGAATTGCCAAATCTCCAGCCTCTAAAAAATTATCAATTAAATTTTCAACAATCTCTTTTAAGTTTAACTTCATTTTCCTAGTTTTTTTAATTCGACGTTTTTTGCGTTAATTACTTTTTTTCCAGCATTTTCAAAATTGACCGTCACTTTATCGTTAATTATAGATTGCACTTGCCCAATTCCCCATTCTTTTTTTTGAGGATTAGTGACTTTGTCACCTGGTTCATAATCTAAAATCATTTAATTTAACTTATATTGTAAATAAGTATAAATACCACCTTATGAATAAAGATTTAAATTCTATTGGATTAGATAAAAAACCTTCAGATACTACCGTAGTTGTCGCAATGTCGGGTGGAGTAGATTCTTCCACTGTAGCAGGCATCATGAAAAAAGAAGGTTACAATGTAATTGGTATAACACTAAAACTTTATGACGATGGCAAAGAAGTAGCTGCATCAAAACAATGTTGTTCAGGTCAAGACATAATGGACGCAAAACGTGTTGCACATAAGTTAGGTATTGAGCATAAAATTTTATATTACCAAGATAAGTTCAAGCAAGGTGTTATAGATAATTTTGTTGAGAGTTATTTAAAAGGTGAAACTCCAATTCCATGTGTTCAGTGCAATCAAACTGTTAAATTTAAAGATTTATTTGAAGTTTCAAAAGAACTCAAAGCTGATGCATTAGTTACTGGCCATTATGTAAAAAGTATTACAAAAAATAAAACTACAAATATGTACAGAGCCATAGATGAAAATAGAGACCAAAGTTATTTTTTATTTAATACAACTAGAGAGCAATTAGATTATTTAAGATTTCCATTAGGTGGAATGTTAAAAGACAAAACTAGAGAAATCGCAAAAAATTTAGATTTAAACGTTGCTGATAAACCCGATAGTCAGGACATCTGTTTTGTGCCAAATGGTGATTACGCTTCAGTAATACAAAAATTTAGACCAGACTCATTTCAGAAAGGAAATATAAAAAATTTAGACGGCGAGGTAATTGGTGTTCATGATGGAATTATTAATTTTACAATTGGACAAAGAAAAGGAATTAAAGTTTCAGATAAAGAAGCCCTTTATGTGTTAAAGATAAATTCGGATAAAAATGAAATAATCGTTGGACCTAAAGAAAAACTTGGAAAAAAAACAATTTCTTTAAAGGAAATAAATTTATTAACTAACAAAGAAGATTTAGATCAAAATTTATTTGTTAAAGTTAGATCTACTGGAAGTCTTCTAGAGGCAAAAGTTGATCTTATAAATAACAATAATGCTAAAGTTAATTTAACAATTCCTGAAGATGGCATTTCACCTGGTCAGGCATGTGTTTTTTATCGTAAAGACCAGTTTGGCCACAAAGTGCTTGGTGGTGGTTGGATTAAAGAATAGCAGAAGAATTATTTCTTCTTATTTTTTCTTTTAGCTCTTCTTTTTTTAGACCCTTGTTTTCTTCGGCCTCTATGTTTTTTTGGGTAACTCATTTAGTCCTATTTTAATTTTATTGACGTTTTTCATGGGATATAGCATTGTCTTAATAACATATCAAATTTATTATGGGTAATTCCTTCAAGACTTTCCTGAAACATACAGCTAAAGATTTTCATAATCAGTCAGTAAATCCTCCTGTGGTTAGAGCTTCTACTATTATTTTTAAATCTATGCAGGATATTAAAAAAACTCAGAATAAATATTTGAAAGATCCAGTAAGTGGAAATTTTGATTATGGTCGACAGGGAACATCCACAACATATGCTTTACAACAAATTTTAAGAAAAATTGAAGAATGTTATAAGGTTTATCTAACCCCTACTGGTTTTGGTGCAATATTTCTTGGTGTGTTAAGCGTTGTGAAACCAGATGATGAAATACTTGTTACAGACTCAGTTTACTCGCCATCAAGACTTTTAACAGAAACATACCTTAAAAAATTTAATATTAGAGCAATATTCTACAATCCAAATGACTTTAATGATCTAAAAAGTAAAATTACAAAAAAAACAAAGCTTATTTTTGTTGAAAATCCTGGAAGCAACACTTTTGAATTTCAAGATTTATCTAAAATAGTTGCATTGGCAAAAAAAAATAAAATTTATACAGCCATAGATAATACTTGGGGGACACCTTATTTTCTTAAACCAATAAAGCTAGGTTTTGATATGTCGATCGTTTCTGCAACAAAATATTATTCTGGTCACTCAGATGTAATGGGTGGCAGTTTAGCTATAAGTAAACGAGTTTTTAAATTAGTAGAAGCAACAAATAAAGTTTCAGGATTAAGATTAGGTCCTGATGATGCGTATTTAATTCTAAGAGGTATTCGAACTTTAGATGTAAGATTGGAAAAACATCAGGAAAATGCACTTAAAGTCTCTAAGTTTTTATCAAAACAGAAAAAAATAATTAAAGTTTTTTATCCATATAAAAAAGGTAGTCAAAATTATAAATTATGGAAAAAATATTATTCTGGAGCATCAGGTTTATTAGGATTTAAAATAAAATCAAAAAATAAAAACTCAGTGTTAAAATTTGTTAATTCTTTAAAACTTTTTGGGTATGGATTTAGTTGGGGAGGTTTCGAAAGCTTAGCACTCTATCAAACACACCAAGCACTAGGTAAGAGACAATTTACACATATAAATAAAGATGAACATATAATAAGGATGCATATTGGACTTGAAGATCCTAAAGATATTATAGATGATATAAAACAAGCATTAAAATTTATTAAATGAGTTCAGAAAGTTTTACTATTAGCAAAAAAGCACTAATCACTTTAATTGCTGCTTCTATAGTTGTAATTATTTCTTTAGGAATAAGACAGACCTTTGGATTGTTTTATTTTGATTTTAATACTGACTTAGATATTTCTATTTCCCATTTTGGATTTGTTATGGGATTGCAGTTATTACTTTGGGGAGTATTCAGTCCGTTGTTTGGTGTAATTACTGATAAATATGGAGGAGCTGTTGCAATATTTATTGGTTTTGTTTTTTATTTAGTTGGTGTTTTGCTTTTTTATTCTGGCTACAATACTGGAGGTTATTTTACTTTAACTATAGGAGTGATGATTGGGATAGGCTTAGGCTCTACTGCAATAGGTATTCCAGTATCAGTAGTAGCTAAACATTTTCCAGCATCTAATAGAACTATTGCAACAGGAATTGTTACATGTGCAGGTTCATTTGGATATTTTGTATCACCTTTACTTGTAAGATATTCCTTAGTTGAAACAGGCTGGGAAAATACTCTTTTATATTTTTCTCTTCTTTTAGGATTAGGACTAGTGGTAGCTTTGTTTGTTAGTACTCCAAAAATACCTGTAGGAGTTAATCAAGACAATAATCAAACAGCAAGAGATGCTCTAAAAGAGGCATTTGCAAACAAAAGTTTTATTTATCTCACTTTAGGTTTTTTTGTTTGTGGTTGGCATATTGCTTTAGTAGCAACACACATTCCTACTTATATGGCAGACAAAGGTTTGCCTGACTGGACGCCTGCAATGGTTTTAGCTTTGATTGGTGTATTTAATATGGCTGGTACGATTACCAGCGGTTATTTAGCAACAAGGTATAGTAAGAAAAAAATTTTAAGTGCTATTTATCTTTTAAGAGGAGTTTCCATAATTTATTTTATTTTCTTACCACCAAGTATATTTAACTCGGTAGTGTTTGGAGTTACTTTTGGTTTTTTATGGTTATCCACAGTTCCTCCAACAAATGGAATTGTTGCACACATATTTGGTACAAAATATGTTGGAATGTTATATGGAATAGTTTTTGTAAGCCATCAAATTGGTTCTTTCCTAGGAGCATATCTAGGTGGTGTATTTTATGAGTTAAATGGAAATTTTGATTATGCATGGTACGGATCTATCGCATTATCAATTTTTGCAGGTCTGATACATTTACCTATAGTAGAGAAAGCAATTGAAAGAACTCAACCAGCATAAGTTTAAATTTAACCCTTATCTAGAGGATCTGTATCAATCAGATAAACCTTTAATTATTTATAAAGTAGATGACGGGTATAATATTTACACTGATTTTTCAAAAAAAATTGTTTTAACAAAAAAAAATATACATAATTTTTTTAACTCGTTAGAGAATAAAAAATACAAAAAAGAAACAGATTTATATCTTGGTTTTTTTGGATACGAAATTTTATGTAATTTAATTGGTATTAATTTAAAAAATAAAAAAAGGATAAATTTTTATAAAGGGGTATTTTATAAACCTGAGACGATAATTAAAATTAGAAAAGATATTAAAGTTATATCTAATATAAAAAAACATACTTTTAATTATCAATTCAGCAAAACTCAAATACTAAGTCCCTTTAAGATTAATATTTCTTATGAAAAATATAAAAAAATATTTGAATTATTTTCAAAAAAAATAAGACAAGGTGAAACTTATCAAATTAAAATTTGTACAAAATATAAAAATAAATCTCTAATTAATCCTATTAATTTTTTTTGGAAATTAATGCGTGTTAACGCTTCCCCAGAGTCATTTATGATAAAAGACAAGGATTACTCTATAGTAAGTTGCTCCCCTGAAACATTGATAGATAAGAAAAAAAACAAAATAATTACAAAACCAATTGCTGGTACATTTAAGAAAAAATACTCTTCTAATAAAAATATAGCTCTTAAATATTTTAAAAATAATGAGAAAGAAACCAAAGAACACAACATGATAGTTGATATGGAAAGAAGTGATTTATCTAAAATTTGTAAACCAGGAAGTGTTAAAATACTCAAAAAAAAATATGTTGAGGAATACAAGCATCTTTTTCATTATGTGACTTCAATAGGCGGAATATTAAATAAAAATACAAAATTGATTGATATCATTAAAGCAATGATGCCGGGAGGATCCGTAATTGGTTGCCCTAAAACTAGAACATTAGAACTTTTAAATAATCAAGAAAAGGAAAGTAGAAATATTTTTACAGGTAGTTTTGGATTTATTAAATTTAATCAAGATATGAAATTTAATATTATTATTAGATCTATATTAAATTATAAAAATCAATCAGAGATATCCGCAGCATCTGGAGTAGTATTAGATAGCTCACCAAAGAAAGAGTTCAATGAAAATTATATTAAAGCAAAATCTTTACTGGAGTTATTTAAATGATTTACATAATTGATCATCAAGACTCTTTTACTTGGAATGTGGTTCATCAATTTGCAAAATTTGATAAAGTAATTTGTGCAAACTATTATGAAGTAAATCATAAATCGCTTGATAAAAGTGATGCGATCGTTTTATCACCAGGACCTGGATCACCAAAAGATTATCCAATAACATCAAAAATTTATAAAAAATATAAAGGAAAGAAAAAAATTATTGGTATTTGTCTTGGTTATCAAATGATTTTGTATAATGAAGGAGGTAAAATCATACAGCAAAAAAGAATATATCATGGATTTCAATCCAAAATAAAAATAAATAATCAAAGTAAAATTTTTAAAAATAATCAACAATTTAAAGTTGGTAGATATCATTCATTAAAATTAATGGAGCCATTCAAATCGACTTCAATTAAAATAACTATGAGATGTAGTAAAACAAAAATACCTATGGGCCTTGAGGATAATCAAAACAAAATATATGGATTTCAATTTCATCCAGAATCTTTTTTAACAGAAAATGGCAACACTCTTATTAAAAAAATCTTATCAGCTTAGTAATCTTAAAGAAGTTAATTTCAATGATCTTTGGGGATCTAGAGGTGTATTCACTACAATGCGAATGGTTGGAAAACCCCCTAAGTTAATTCTTTTAAAACCGCATTTAGAGAACTTAATAAAATCTACAAAAAAATATGAAATAAGAAAAAAAAATTTAAAAAGTATTATTAAAGATTTAATTGACAAAAACACTCTATACAAAGGTCCTGATAATTTATTTCGAATAGCATTAAATAAAAAACTGATATCAGTCTCAATTAGAAAAAGACCAAAACCAAAGAGTAATTTTAATCTGTTATTATTCAGATATAAACGAGTAGAACCAAATTATAAAAATTTATATTATAAAAAAATATTAGCAAAATTAAGTAAAGTTGACTCAACTAAATTTGATATTGCTCTAGTCGCTAATGATAAAATTTTAGAAACTGGTACTTCAAATTTAGTTTTTGTGAAAAAGGGAAAAATTTTTTCACCTAAAAAAAATTGTTATTTTGGGAACACACTTAAATTTATAAGCAAGAAAATTAAAATTAATTTTAAAGATATTTCTATTAAATCTATTGATGATTATGATGAAATAATTCTTATTGGATCTGGTAAAGGAGTAACATCAGTTTCAAAAATAAATGATCTTAAATGGAAGAGAAGAAAGACTGGTTGCTACACTAAGTTAAATAAAATATATAATTCTCTTGTTTAAACATGAAAGATCCAAACAACCCTTGTATATTTTGCAAAATTAGAAAGGAAGAACTGCAGTTTGAAAATCAATTGGCTTACTCATCCATAGATAGCTATCCAGTCTCAGAATTTCATAGTCTTATCGTTCCAAAAAGACATGTAGAAACATATTTTGAGCTTACTAAAGATGAAATTCAAGCATGTAACGAGTTAATCTTAAAAACTAAAGAAAAAATTTTAAAACAAGATTCTAGTGTTCAAGGTTTCAATATAGGCACAAATGCAGGAAAATCTGCAGGTCAATCAATTATGCATTGTCATATTCATTTAATCCCAAGAAGAGAAGGTGATGTGGAGAATCCTCAGGGTGGTGTTAGGTCAGTGATTCCTAACAAACAACACTACAAACGTAAACTCTGAGTTGTTATTAAAGACAAATTGACCAATACTTTTGGTTGAACTCTATATATTTCTAGAATAGAAAACCTTAAATTAAATCAATTTTATTTTACAAGGGTATTAAAAATGTTTGCAACAAATCCTTTTTCAATTCTAGCTGAGACAGTCCCATCTATAGTCATGCAAGGCTTTGTGGTGTTAATGGTCTTATTAATTGTTGCAGGTACTCTTTTAGACATAATTCATAAAAAGAATGTGAAGTACTTTTTTGAAAACGCCAAAAAAGCAAAAAAAAATGCAACTAAAGAATTATCAACTGGTGAAAGAATTGCAGTTATTTCAAAAACAATAGCATACGACATCGGAACTACATCAGAACTGGGGGCTGGAAAAAGAAGAGTAGCACATGTTCTTGGTATGTACGGTACTATATTGTTTTGGGTTGGCTCTGTTGTGATGATATTTTGTTATTCATCAGCAAATGCAGAAACCCCGGCTATTTGGCCAATGATCTGGCATATTGGTGCTTTGATGACGATCTTGGGTGGATCATGGTTTTGGTTCTTCTTAAGAGTTGATGTTTATTCTGAAGCGCAACCTTGGTACAGAATTATTAAAGCAGATTTATTTGTATTAGCTCTGATTGCAACTTCCTTAACTGGATTTATTTGGTCATATCTTCAAAGTTTAAATTTAGAAGGAAGATGGGATGCAAATTTATTTTTAATATTATTTGTAGTTTCAAACTTAGTTTTGTTTGGAGGAGTTTATTGGTCTAAATTCGCACATATGTTTTATAAGCCTGGTGCTGCAATACAAAAGAATTTAGCTGAAGCAGATGGATCTAGAGATAATTTACCTCCACCTGCGGATGCACCTGAACAATTTGGTTTAGGTATTAAAAGAGAACAACCTAAACATTATTAATTATGATAAAATTAAAAAAGGAGAGAGAATAATATGTCAACATTTGTTTATATGACAAGATGTGATGGCTGTGGTCATTGCGTAGATATTTGCCCATCAGATATAATGCATATTGATGAAAACATTAGACGTGCAAAAAATATAGAACCTAACTTTTGTTGGGAATGTTATTCTTGTGTAAAAGCTTGTCCTAACCACGCTATTGATGTTAGAGGATATGCAGACTTTGCTCCAATGGGACACAGCGTTAGGGTAAGAAGGGAAGAAGAAAAAGGAACAATCTCTTGGAAAATTAAATTCAGAAATGGAACTGAAAAAAATTTCGTATCTCCAATTACAACTAAACCATGGGGAAAATTTATTCCTAAATTAGCTGATGGGGACAAACCTAATCAAGGTGAGATAAATTCACAAAGACTATACACTGAACCAGAAGGATTAAACATAGATGGAGAGCTTCCGAGTGTTCCCAAAGAGTCGTTCAAAAAAGGAGTTTACTATTAATGGCTAGTCATAAAACTCATTACGAAGATTGCGATATATTAGTTGTTGGTGGAGGTATGGCTGGTACGGGTGCTACCTTTGAAGCAAGACACTGGGGTAGAGATATGAAAATTGTTTGTGTTGAAAAAGCTAACATTGATAGAAGTGGAGCTGTTGCTCAAGGACTTTATGCAATTAACTGCTACATGGGAATGCAGTGGGGTGAAAACCAACCAGAAGATCACGTAAGATATGCAAGAAATGATTTAATGGGAATGGTAAGAGAAGATTTAGGTTATGACATGGCTCGTCACGTAGACTCTACAGTTCATATGTTTGATGAATGGGGTTTACCGATGATGAAAAACGAAGAAACTGGAAGATATTTAAGAGAAGGTAAATGGCAGATAATGATTCATGGTGAAAGTTATAAACCAATTGTTGCTGAGGCAGCAAAAAAATCTGCAGATAAAATTTATAACAGAATAATGATTACTCATCTTCTAATGGATGAGTCTCAAGATAACAGAATTGGTGGAGCGGTTGGGTTTAATATGAGAACGGGTGATTTCCATGTATTTAGAGCAAAAGCGGTAATTGTTGCTGCTGGAGGAGCATCACACATCTTTAAGCCAAGAGCAGTTGGAGAAGGAATGGGTAGAACTTGGTATGCACCATGGAGTAATGGATCTGCATATGCATTACCTATCGCAGCAGGTGCAAAGATGACTCAAATGGAAAACAGAATTGTATTATGTAGATTTAAAGATGGTTATGGTCCAGTTGGAGCGTATTTCCTTCATTTAAAAACCTATACTCAAAATGCTAATGGCGAAAATTATGAGAAAAAATGGTATGACCAAACTAAAGAGTTAGTTGGAGAATACATTGATCATCATCCAACACCAACATGTTTGAGAAACCATGCATTTATTCAAGAAGTAGCTGCAGGTGGTGGACCAATCCATATGGTAACTACTGAAGCTTTCCAAGATCCACATTTAGAAACAGTAGGCTGGGAAAATTTCTTAGGAATGACTGTTGGTCAAGCTGTAGTTTGGGCATCTCAAAACATTGATCCAAAATACACAAATCCTGAGTTAACTACATCTGAGCCGTATGTAATGGGATCTCATGCTACTTGTTCTGGCGCATGGGTGAGTGGCCCTGAGGATTTATCACCACCAGAATATTTCTGGGGTTATAACAGAATGCTGACTATTGACGGTTTATTTGGTGCAGGAGATACAGTTGGTGGAAGCGCACATAAGTTTTCATCTGGGTCTTTTACAGAAGGTAGATTAGCTGCAAAAGCTGCTGTTAAATATATTGAAGACAAAAAAGCTGAAGGGGTTAAAGTTTCAGATAAACAGTGTGAAGACTTTAAAACTGCAGTTTATAAACCACTAGAAAACTATACAGTTGCAAGAAATGAGATTACTGGTGGAACAGTTTCTCCTAGTTATATATCTCCAATCCAGGGTCTTCAAAGGTTACAGAAAATCATGGATGAATATGTTGGTGGAATTACTTCAAATTACATGACCAATGGTAATATGTTGAAAAGAGGACTTGAGTTGTTAGATTGGCTTCAAGAAGACCTAGAGCATGTTGGAGCTGAAGATTATCATCAACTTATGAGAGCTTGGGAGTTAAAACATAGAGCTTTGACTTCTCAATGTGTAACAGAACATACATTATTTAGGGAAGAGACTAGATGGCCAGGCTATTATTATAGAGGTGATCATATGAAACTTGATGATGAAAATTGGCATTGTTTAACTGTTTCTAGACGTGACCCAAAAACTGGTAAGTTTAGTATGGAGAAGGTTCCTGTCTACCATATAGTGGATGAGAACGAGAAGAAAAAAGCTTCGTAGAAGATAATTTAATTAAATTAAATGGATATTTTATCTAAATCAGATGATGAAATATATGAATTAGCCAAACCTATTTGGGATAACTTGGTTAAATCATCTAATCTAAAAGATTATGGTGGATTTACTAGAGATTTCTCTACCCAAATGCTTTTTGGCGCTAACGAAGTAGAACTTGGTAAACAGTGGGCTAATAATAAGCTAATCACTAATCTTAAAGAGACTTTTGAACCTTTCGGTTGCCTTAGAAGAGGTGATCACATAACTGTTCTGATTAAGCAGACAAATAAAGAGATCCCAGGAGAGTTTCTTGGGAGATTGGTCTTAGGTGTAGAAGACGATGCGGTTAAGGTTTTTGGGGCTACCATCTATTAGACAAAAAAAATTGCTTAACAATAAATAATTGTTTGACAAATTATGTTGTGGGTGTATTGACGAATTTAATGTTACTTTCTAACGTAAAAATTATAAACAAACTCTTAAATTTTAAAACTACATTTATTAAGGCAGGAATTATAGCAAGCTTAACAGCTTACTGGGGAGTGATTTTAGTTGGAACTTTTATTACTTTTAACTAAGTTGTTTTTTAACAACTTTTAAATTTTTTATGGAAGTATTTTTACCGATAGCTCAAGTTTTTGTTAACCCTATCGAGATACTTTTATTAAGTGCAATTGTTGGAGTGCTATCAGGTTTATTTGGTGTTGGTGGTGGGTTTTTGATGACACCTTTTCTAATTTTTTTAGGAATACCTCCTGCATACGCAGTTGCTAATGAAGCAAATAATATTTTAGCTACTTCAGTTTCTGGATCTACCACGCATTATTTAAAAAATACTTTAGATTATAAAATGGGTTCAATGATCGTTATTGGAGGTGTAGTTGGAACTTCTTTAGGAATTTACACTTTTACTTATTTTAAAGGTATTGGAAAAATTGATACAGTTATCTCTCTCGCATATATGTATATATTAGCAATAATCGGAACTTTAATGTTAGTTGAAAGTTTAGGTGAAATAGATAAAGCAAAAAGAAACGTTGTAGTTAAAAAAAAATTACATGTTCATTATTGGATACATGGTCTTCCGTTAAGAATGAGATTTCCAAAGTCAAAATTATATGAGAGTATTTTTACACCAATTATAATTGGTCTATTAGTTGGATTTATTGCAGCCATTATGGGAATCGGAGGTGCTTTTATTTTAGTTCCTGCAATGATTTATATAATTAAAATGCCTACTAAATTAGTTCCTGGTACATCTTTGTTTGTAACAATTTTTGTGAGTGTAGTTGTTACTTTTCTTCATTCATTTAATTATGGATCTATAGATTTATTTCTAGTTCTTATGTTGGTTGTAGGATCTATAATAGGAGTTCAAGTTGGGCAAAAATTAGGAGAAAGAATCGATAGTTCTGGTTTAAGAGCCTTATTAGCAATTTTGTTACTGATAGTAGGTATAGCGATAGCATACGATACATTTTTCGCAGATCAGATTATTAATGGTAATACAAAAGCAACTAGCTCAGATTTAAACTTCTTTTCTCAATTTATAATTGAATTTTCTCAAGAGATGCCTTTCTTTTATGGACTATTCACTATTATGTTTGCAATTATTTTAGGTGTTGGAGCAGCTTTTATAAGACGATTTATCTCAAACTTTAGAAAAAAATTATTAGTTAAATCTTAATTAAAATAATTTAGATATAATTCGATAGTTGTAATACAAACTAAGCCAACAGTTGCCATACCTATAAAACCAACAACAAAAGGTTTGTAACCCATGTTTTTAATTTCTTTTAAGTTGGTAGAAAGACCTATTGCTGCCATCGCCATTGTTAAAAATATTTTTGAGGACAATTTAATACCCTCAATTGTAACCAACCATTTGTAATTATTTGAGTACATTAGATCACCTAAATTTCTAATTATTATCATTGCTACAAATCCTAATACAAAATAAGGAAAAATATCTATTATTGAGTATTTCTTTTCTGTGGTTTTTCCTCGATTGTAAAGAAATGCAAATAAAGGGATCATAATAATTAGAAAGGTATTCCTTATTAATTTCGTGACTGTTGCAATGTTTAAAGTTTCAGGACTGTTAAATTGCTGGTCATAAATCAATCCTGCAGCTGCAACTTGAGAGGTTTCATGGATAGAAGTTCCTAAAAACAATCCAATTAATAAAGGCTCACTTTCGAAATAAAAATTAGCAAAATAGGGATAAATAAGCATCGAAAGTAATCCAAACAATGTAATATTAGCAATTGCATATGATACCTCATTTTTTTTTGCTCCAATAACTGGAGCGGTAGCCATTATTGCAGTAGTACCACAGACAGTACTGCCTATTGATATTAAGTAAGCCATTCTTGTTGGAATTTTTAATTTTTTAATTAGAAGTTTGATTACAATTAACACACTAATTATACAGATTATAATTAATGGAATTGCTATTGCCCCAAATTCTAAAAATTCAAATGGCTTTAATTGAATACCTAAGCAAATAATACCTAGTTTAAGAATATATTTTTGTGTAAAATCTAATCCTCTTAAAAAACTTTCTCTAATTTGAAAAAAATTTCCAAAAAACATACCCAACAAAATAGCAATCATTGCTGTAGATATTGGGCTTTTTTCATAGCCTAATAGCTCAATACCAATAATATTATTGAAACCTTGAGATAAAGTGTAAAGAACAAATGCCAATATAATACCTGGTAATACAACCAGGTATTTTTTAAATCTCATGAAAGACTAAAGTTAATTAAGCACTTCTGTAAAGTTTAGTCATAACAAATTCTTTATGACCCAAAGCTTCAGCACAAGTTAATCTACCGTTTGCTACTCTTAGTGTAGTTTTAATTAATTCATCACCTGCTTCAGATAAATTCATTTCTCTTGAAAGAATTTTTGAAACATCACAATCAATATGCTCTCCCATACCTTTTACAGTTAATGGATTAGCTGTTAATTTAATAACAGGTTCAATTGGATTTCCAACGATATTACCTTGTCCAGTTGGAAATAAATGAATATTAAAACCAGCAGCAGCTTGAAGTGTAACACATTCTGCAGCAGCAGATGATGTGTCCATAAAATATAAACCTTTTCCTTTAGTTGGTTCTTCAGCTGGTTCAAGAACATCAATAAATTTACAATTTCCAATTTTTTGAAAATTACCAAAAGCTTTTTCTTCAATTGTTGTTAGTCCCCCAGCAATATTTCCAGCTGTTGGTTGACTTTCAGAGAGATCATCCGTTGCTTCTTTTAAAATAAAATCATTATAAGAGCTCCAGGTTTTCATAAATTTTTCAGATGCTTCTTTTGTAGCTCCTCTAGTTGCACAAACTTGTTCTGCACCTGTTAATTCAGATGTTTCACCAAAACACAAGTGAACACCTAATGGCTCAAGTTTGTCCATTAAGTTTCCAACAGTTGGGTTTGCAGCCAGTCCTGAAGTAGTATCAGACTCACCACACTTAACTGAAATCCATAAATCACTCAAAGGACACTCTTCTCTTTGTTTTTCTGAAGCCCACATCACAAATTCTTGTGCTTTTTTTGATGCTTTCATTGTCGTACCAATGTCACCTGTGCGTTCAATATGAAATCCCTCAACAGGTTTTCCAGTTTTAGCAATTCCATCTACAATTTTTTTTGTCCATTTCGGTTCAATACCAATAACAATTACTGCTGCAACGTTTGGATTACATCCAGTTCCAATCATTGTTCTAAAATGAAGTTCTAAATCTGCACCAAACTGAAGTCTTCCGTAAGAATGAGGAAGAGCGATTGTGCCTTTAATGTTATTTGCAACTGCCTCTGCACATGCGTTCGAAATATCATCAACTGGCAAAATAATTACATGATTTCTTGTTCCGGCTCTGCCGTTTTCTCTTTTATAACCTAAAAAGCTCTTTGGTATTTCCATACTATTACCACTTTTTTGTTTTTACATTGTGAACATGCACATGCTCACCTTTATTGATTGATTTAACAACTTTACCAATATCGTGACCATACTTTAAAATAGTATCGCCCTCTTTAAGGTCAACCATTGCAATTTTATGACCTAAAGGTATTTCATCTACGGATTGAATATTTGTTGAACTGTCGTCTTCCATTATCCAGCAAGCACAGTCTTGTTTAGGAGTGATTTTTTCAATAACAACTACTCCTACGTTGTCTTTTTTATCATGTATGATTATATCTGTTGCCATATCGTGTCGATTTGTTTGTTTGAAATTCGTAAAAACTTATATATTAATCGCACAAATTAACAAACGAATTTTATAAATAGTATAATTATACTTTAGAGAGGTTCTATTTTTATGACAAAAATGACAACAGAAGAAGCTTTTGTAAAAGTTTTACAAATGCACGGTATTGAACATGCGTTTGGAATTATCGGTTCAGCCTTTATGCCAATTTCAGATATTTTTCCAGATGCAGGTATTACTTTCTGGGATGTCGCTCATGAAACAAATGGTGGTTTAATTGCTGATGGTTACACACGAGCTACTGGTAAAATGTCAATGGTTATTGCTCAAAACGGACCTGGAATTACTGGATTAGTTACACCAATCAAAACAGCTTATTGGAATCATACTCCTCTTTTATTAGTTACACCGCAAGCAGCGAACAAGACAATGGGGCAAGGTGGATTTCAAGAAGTAGAGCAAATGAATTTATTTAAAGACATGGTTTGTTATCAAGAAGAAGTAAGAGACCCATCAAGAATGGCTGAAGTACTAAATAGAGTTATAGAAAAAGCTATAAGAGGATCAGCACCAGCACAAATTAATGTTCCAAGAGATTATTGGTGCCAAGTAATCGATATTGATCTTCCTCCGATTGTAAGACTTGAAAGACAAGGGGGAGGAAATGATGCTGTAACTAAAGCAGCTGACTTACTATCTAAAGCGAAGTTTCCAGTAATATTATCTGGAGCAGGTGTTGTTATTGGGGGAGCTATAGAAGCTACAAAAAAACTTGCAGAAAAATTAGATTCACCTGTTTGTTCAGGTTACCAACATAATGATAGTTTCCCAGGAAGCCATCCTTTAGCTGTTGGTCCTTTAGGTTACAATGGATCAAAAGCTGCAATGGAATTAATTTCAAAAGCTGACGTAGTTTTAGCTTTGGGAACTAGATTAAATCCATTTTCTACTTTACCTGGTTATGGAATTGATTATTGGCCAAAAAATGCAAGTATTATTCAAGTTGATATTAATCCTGACAGAATAGGTTTGACTAAAAAAGTTACTGTAGGAATAAGTGGTGATGCAAAATTAGTTGCTGAACAAATTTTAGAAAAATTATCTTCAAACGCTGGTGATACTGATAGACAGGCTAGAAAAGATTTAATTCATCAAACTAAATCAGCTTGGCTCCAAAAACTTTCAAGTTTAGATCATGAAGATGATGATGAAGGAACAGTTTGGAATAAAGAAGCTAGAGAAAGAGACGCAGATAGAATGTCACCAAGACAAGCTTGGAGAGCAATTCAAGCAGGAATGCCTGATGATGTAATTATATCAAGTGATATTGGCAATAACTGCGCGATAGGAAATGCTTATCCTACTTTTGAAAAGCCAAGAAAATATTTAGCACCAGGTTTATTTGGTCCTTGTGGTTACGGATTCCCATCAATATTGGGAGCAAAAATCGGTTGTCCGGATACTCCTGTTATTGGATTTGCTGGTGATGGTGCTTTTGGAATAAGCATGAATGAGATGAGTTCATGTGCAAGAGAAGAGTGGCCTGCAATAACAATGGTTATTTTTAGAAATTATCAATGGGGAGCAGAAAAAAGAAATACAACACTTTGGTTTGATAATAATTTTGTTGGCACAGAGTTAGATCCAGAATTAAGTTATGCAAAAGTTGCTGATGCCTGTGGTTTAAAAGGTGTAACAGTTAGAACAATGGAAGAAACCACAAATGCAATCAAACAATCCTGTGAAGATCAAAAGAAAGGAATTACAACATTTATTGAAGTAATTCTTAATCAAGAGCTTGGGGAACCATTTAGAAGAGATGCAATGAAAAAACCTGTTAAAGTTGCAGGCATAAACAAAGAAGACATGAAGCCTCAAAAATCTTTAAATGGATGATATAAAAATAAGTTCTAATCGTAGTTTTGGAATTGTTTTTTTTATAGTTTTTTTGCTTATTGCTTTATACCCCTTAAGCTATAGTGGAGAAATAAGAGTTTGGTTAGCAATAATTTCTTTAATTTTCCTAGTCTTAGGCTTATTAAACTCTAAAATTTTAACCCCTCTAAATAAACTTTGGTTTAAGTTTGGGATATTTCTTAGTAAAATAATATCTCCATTGATTATGGGAATAATATTTTTCCTTGTTGTAACTCCAATAGGTTTAATAATGAGGATATTTGGAAAAGATTTATTGAATTTAAAATATAATAAAAACCAATCTTATTGGATTGAAAAAAATGGTCCAAAAAGTAGAATGAAAAACCAATTTTAATATGAGTTTTATTAAAGAATTTTGGGAATTTTTAAAAGTAAGAAAAAAATACTGGCTTTTACCAATTATAATTGTTTTAGTTTTATTTGGTGGTTTAATTGTGTTAACTCAAGGTTCAGCTGTAGCTCCATTTATATACACAATTTTTTAAAGTGAGTTCAATTTTAGGCATTTCAGCATTCTACCATGATAGCGCAGCATGTATTTTAGTAGATGGGAGAATAGTTGCTGCAGCACAAGAAGAGAGATTTACTAGAAAAAAACACGATCCAGATTATCCACAAAATGCAATTAATTTTGTTTTAAAATATGCAAACTTAAAATTAAGTGAAGTTGACCAAATTGTTTTTTTTGAAAAACCATTTTTAAAATTTGAGAGATTGCTAGAAACATATGTGGCATTTGCACCTAAAGGTTTTGTTTCTTTTGCAAAGGCTATGCCTATATGGATCAAAGAAAAGCTTTTTCAAAAAAATCTTTTATTTAATAAACTTAAAAAACACGATGAAAATTATAAATCTGATGAAAATATTTTTTTTTCAGATCACCATTTAAGTCACGCTGCAAGTGCTTTTTTTCCATCACCTTTTGATGAAGCAGTTGTTTTAACAGCTGATGGTGTGGGTGAATGGGCAAGTACCACAGTCGCAATAGGAAAAGATCATAACCTAGAAATCAAAAAAGAAATTCATTTCCCACATTCACTTGGATTACTTTATTCAGCATTTACTTATTATACAGGCTTTAAAGTTAATAGTGGTGAATATAAGCTAATGGGTTTAGCTCCTTATGGAAATCCTATTTATGAGGATAAAATAAAAAAATTATTAGATCTAAAAGATGATGGAACTTTTAGACTTGATCAAAAATATTTTAATTATGCAACTGGACTCACAATGACAAATGAAAAATTTAATAATTTATTTGGACAAAAACCTCGCAATCCTCAAAATGAAGATATAACTCAATTTCATATGGATATTGCAGCATCAATTCAAAAGGTTACTGAAGACATCATGATTAATTTGGCAAAATCTATTAGAAAAGAATTTGGGATTAGAAATTTATGTTTAGCTGGTGGTGTAGCTTTAAATTGTGTTGCCAATGGAAAAATTCTTAAAGAAAAAATTTTTGATAATATTTGGATTCAGCCAGCAGCTGGTGATGCAGGGGGTTCTTTAGGTGCAGCTTTAGCACTATGGCATATTGATCAAGGTAATAAAAGATCAATAAATTTAAACGATAGCATGATGGGTTCATATTTAGGAACCGAATATAATCAAGAGGAAATTGAAAGAGAACTACAAGCAGCAGGTGCTAATTTTAAAACTTTAAACTACGAAGAATTAATTGATAAAACTTCTGAATTTTTAGCAAATGAA